>CAMCYV010000029.1 GCA_945885645.1 Bifidobacterium breve
AGTTTTTCCGCACGCATTAGTGCTGGTAAGGCTTCCGGGATTCCCTCGGTGACTGAATTCCGACTCTTTTCCTTTGCCTTACGCTGATGCCAATTCAGTTCCACCTCGGCTAAATCGTGCACTTGATTCTC
Organism: Bifidobacterium breve; assembly: GCA_945885645.1. GTDB lineage: Bacteria > Actinomycetota > Actinomycetes > S36-B12 > S36-B12 > UBA4592. The sequence continues at coordinate 132 of CAMCYV010000029.1, forward strand.
AGTCTCCACCGACCCATCGACGAAAACATGTGGATGCCGGCGAATGAGTTTTTGAGTGATGCCGTCAATGACAGCATCAATATCCCAACCGCCCGGCTCCTCTTGGGAAATCCGCGCATGAAAAACAACCTGAAGGAGGAGATCGCCCAACTCTTCACACATGGCTTCGCTGTCATTTGCGTCAATTGCCTCGACACTTTCGTAGGCTTCTTCGATCAAATACTCGACAAGACTTTGATGGGTTTGTTCCGCATCCCACGGGCAGCCACCGGGAGACCTCAGTTGATCAAGAACAGCAACCAGTTGAGTGAAGTGACTCCCTCTCACGAATTACTCCGAGCCGAGGTCAACACTTTGCGGCTCTGAGAGCGAATTGGCACTCGGACCTACGGTCAAATTCTCGGGATCCCATGTGCCAAAGCGCGGGGAAACTTCAGTGCCGATTTCGGAGCTCAACTCAGAGAGAGCGAGAAACACCGCTGCACTTTTGGCATCGGGTTCGGTGTTGGGAGACAACACGTCACCCAATTGAGAAACTTGAATATTCACGCGAATGATTGAGTCAACGTCGTCAATTGCGATGCCTTGCTGAATGATTTGAGATTCAAATGCCTCCACTCCACCGGCTTGGGCGATGTATTGGAGTCGAAGGTCATCGATTTCACCCTGGGTCACTTCAATTTTCTCGCGACTGGCCAATTCATCAACCAAAATCGTGGTGATCATCTGGTTAAGGGTGCTGGTGATCAGTTCATTTGATGAATCAGTTGCTGGCAGACCCTGCAGGGATAAAAAAGACTGCACTTCTGAGTTGAGGGTGGCCTCACTGATCCGCTGATCCCCCACAACCGCGGCAGCACCGGCTGTTGGGGTTCCGCACCCACTGAGTCCAATAGTCGCGGCCATTACGCCGATGCCAACAATGGCTGCTAGCCGGAAGCGGTTGGACTTGACATTCACGTAGGGCACAGAATCTCCGGATCTTTAGGGGTTGGTGAATAAGACGTTGAATAGCTCGTGGAGCCATTCTAGGAGTTGGGTGTCACGTAGCTCAGGAGCACCAATGCCTCTACCGGAAGTCGGCTTGGGAACGAGCAAAATCTGGGACGCCTCCTTGATGGTCGTCCCTGGATAAATCCTTTGAGCCCTCATTGCACGCGACTCTGGCAGCGTTACCGGTGAAATGCGGATTGCTTTACCCGCAGTAATAACCTCCTGCACCCCCGCTGCCTTCGCGGCAACGCGGAACCGGGCTACCCCAATGAGTGCCTCGAGTTCGCTGGGCATCGCCCCGTAACGATCAACAAGTTCTGCGCCGACTTCGTCGACGGCTTCATTGGTACTGGCGTCGGCTAGGCGTTTGTAGGCCTCGAGGCGCAATCTCTCCTGGGGAACGTAGTCTGTTGGAATACTCGCGTCGATCGGCAATTCAACCCGAACGTCGTTGACTTCTTTGGTCGGTTCATTTTTGTACTCAGAAAGTGCTTCGCCAACGAGCCGCAAATAAAGGTCAAAACCGACGTCAGCAATATGGCCACTTTGTTCACCGCCCAGCATGTTGCCGGCTCCGCGTATCTCGAGGTCTTTCAGTGCAATCTGCATTCCTGAACCAAGGTCAGTTCGTTGAGCGATTGTGGCAAGGCGTTCATGAGCCGTATCCGTCAGTGGCTTATTGGGATCATAAAGAAAATATGAGTAAGCGCGTTCTCGACCGCGACCCACTCGGCCACGCAATTGATGCATTTGCGAGAGACCAAACTTGTCAGCTCGGTCCACAATCAAAGTATTAGCATTGGGAATATCAATCCCCGACTCAACAATGGTTGTACAGACAAGGACATCAATTTCTTTCTCCCAGAATTGAACTATCACCGATTCGAGGGCACCTTCACTCATTTGTCCATGTGCTACCGCAATGCGTGCTTCTGGTACCAACGTTCGAATTTTTGCTGCAACTCGATCAATTGACTCAACACGATTGTGAATGAAAAATACTTGGCCATCACGCAAAAGTTCTCGGTGAATTGCAGCGGTAATTTGCTTCTCGTCATAGGGACCCACAAACGTAAGGACCGGGTGCCGCTCCTCGGGTGGTGTTTGGATGACCGACATTTCCCGAATTCCCGTTACCGCCATCTCCAGGGTGCGAGGGATAGGTGTTGCGCTCATGGCAAGTACGTCGACATTTGTTCGCAGCGCTTTCAGATGCTCTTTGTGTTCAACACCGAAACGTTGTTCTTCATCGACGATCACCAAACCTAAGTCTTTGAATTTCACTGAAGGTGTCAGCAAGCGGTGGGTGCCAATCACAATGTCCACGCTTCCTTGCGCTAGCCCAGCAAGTGTTTCCTTAACCTGAGAGGCAGGGGTGAACCTAGAAAGCGCCGCAACGGTGACGGGGAATGCCCGATAGCGCTCTGAGAAAGTCGTGAAGTGTTGCTGGACCAGCAGTGTTGTGGGGACAAGTAAAGCCACTTGCTTTCCATCTTGTACTGCTTTAAATGCCGCACGCACGGCAATCTCAGTCTTTCCAAACCCCACGTCACCACACACCAAACGGTCCATGGGTATTTGTCTTTCCATGTCTCGCTTCACTTCGTCGATGGTGCTGAGTTGATCCGGTGTTTCAACGTAGGCGAAAGCGTCTTCTAACTCGGCTTGCCACGGAGTATCAGCACCGAATGCGTACCCTTGAGATGACTGCCTGGCCGCATAAAGCCGAATGAGTTCGCCGGCAATTTCTTTAACAGCTTTTCGGGCGCGACCCTTTGTTTTTTGCCAGTCCGCGCCACCCAGTCGGTGAACACTTGGTGCTTCACCTCCAACGTAACGCGTAATCAAATCCAGTTGATCCATTGGCACAAAAAGTCGATCAGCTGGCTGACCACGCTTGCTTGGCGCATACTCGATAATCAAATACTCGCGCTCTGCCCCACCAATTGTTCGCGTGATCATTTTGACATAACGGCCAACCCCATGGTGTTCATGAACAATGTAGTCACCTGAATTGAGAGTAAGCGGGTCAACGCCGCCACGACGGCGACTCGGCATTTTTTTCAGATCTTTGGACAGTGACTTGGCGCCCATCAAGTCTGATTCACTCAGTACCCAGAGCAGGGCACTCGCCAAATGAAAACCGTTGTCTACCGAAGCGGTAATCAGTTGAGCGACCTTGGGTACTGCCGGGATCGAAACTGAATCAGCTTTGACAACACTGATTCCTTGGCTACCAAATGCTTCAGCGATGCGATCAATTGACCCATGCCCCAACGCCGTGATGACCACCGTGGACCCTGCTTCCAGTGCTAAAGCAATATCCTTTCCCGCACTTTCCGCGTCACCGTGATACCCACTGATTGCCCTTACATCAAGGTTGATCACCATGTCGTCAAGGTCGCGGGGAAGTTGAGTGAGATTCCACACTGAACCATTGCGCCCACGGACCTGATTCACAACCTCGGACAGGCTCGTGAACATGGAACCGGAAAAATCAATGGGTGTTGCTCCACCGACAGCAGCACTGTGCCAACCCGCTGTTAAAAACTCTTCCGCCGTTTTGACAACATCAAGTGCACGCGAATTAATTCGTTCCGGTTCCATCAGAATCAACGATGACCCTGGCGGTAAGAGTTCATGTAGTGGTTTCATCTCTCCAGCGAGTGCTGCGGATAAAGACTCCATACCCTCAACTGCCATTCCATGAGCAATTTGCTCACACATTGCCGCAACTTCCACGTGGGCGGCTCCCAGAAGTTGGGCTTTCGCTTTAACCTCTTCGGTGAGCAGGAGCTCGCGGACGGGCGGTGCCCAAAGTCCATGCTCGGCAATTTCTAGTGAACGCTGATCAACGACCGCGAAGTACCGAAGTTCTTCAACGTCATCACCCCAGAACTCAATGCGAATCGGGTGCTCCTGAGTTGGCGGAAAGACATCAAGGATTCCTCCGCGCACAGCAATTTGGCCACGTCGATCCACGAGGTCAACTCGCTCATACCCCAGTGCAACCAGTCCCATTACCGTCTCGGTGAGTGATGCCTTATCGCCGACGTTGAGCACAACCGGATCCTGATCCCCAAGGTCTGCAACTATGGGTTGCAGTGCGGCACGGACCGAAGTGATCAAGACTTTGATGGGCGGTGCGTGAACACTTCCCACAATTGGGTGGGCCAGGCGCCTCAACACAGCCATGCGCTTACCTACGGTGTCTGCCGACGGGGACAGGCGCTCATGGGGCAGCGTCTCCCAACTGGGGAACACCGCTATCCCCTCGGTGGGCAAATAAGCACTTAGGTCAGCGGCTAATTCGTCGGCTGCACGGCCCGTTGTTGTCAGGACAAGTTTGATTCCCGACTCCTGCTCGTTGGCGATCTTGGCAATCACGAGCGGGTAAATCACGCTGGGACCCACCAGGTCAACCGTGTTTGCAACCCCTGAACTCTCGGCAATAGCCAAAAAAGCCGGTTCGCCCTTTACTAAATCAAGTAGCCCAGCAAGTGGTTGCGTCTTAATCACGCTCCTTGGGTTTCCTTAATGGCCCGCAGAACATGCGGATAAAGGTCGGCGCGGGATACCACGAGATCGGTGACGTAAGGGGGCATGTGATTAAAGGTGACCGGGTCGCCATTCATATGGGATGCAATGAGGCCGTAATGCTCGGCCACTATGTACGGCGCTGCAACATCCCACTCGTAGAAGCCGGTGTTGTGTAAGTAAATGTCGGCGCGGCCACACAAAATCTCGTTTACCTTCGCTCCAACAGACCCAACGTCCACAATTTCTACGTTGCTATGTGAGATACCAGCCTCAGTAAGCAACTCACCCAGTCGTGCAACTATCTCACCTAAATTTGCTGGTGGCCGCGATCGAGATGCAACCACTCGGATTACCGAATCTTCAGCTGCCAACACTGCAACGGAATCAAGGACACTTCGCGTCATGCCCTGTTCGGGCAGATCTACCGTTCCAGCACTGAGTTTTTGCTCCCGTGCATTCCACAGAGCAATGTGGACTGCGAAGTCTTTCCTATTTTGTCCGTATTCCCAGGTTCCATCGAGTGGGTCAACAATCCAGACTCGATCTGCTTCCAGTCGGACGGAGTTGTCTTTCCCTTCTTCACTGAGAATTGCATCAAGTGGTCGGGCAGTTGAGAGCTTTTCCATAATGAGCAGGTGGGCGGCACGGTCGGCTTGATCCCGGAGTTGATCACTCAAAGTTTTGTCGATTGTGTCAATGGGGTGAGCGAGGAAAAAATCTGTGCGCAACTTCAACAAAAGTTGCCCGGCCTCTTGTGCAACCTCATGTGAGAGCTCTGCATCATTTTTTTCTGGCATCAGACCACTTTCGTTGGTATTAACTATTGAATTTACTTTGTGCCATGTCTAAGCCTTGGGTGATCAGTGTTTCAATCGCGTTGCAACCACGCCCGATGAGGTCAGGTAATTCCTTACGTTCACTTGAACTGAATGGGGAAAGCACAAAATCTGCTGGATCCTGACGGCCAACCGGCCTACCGATTCCCACTCTGGCGCGGAAGTACTCACCCGTTCCTATTGATTTTTTGATGCTCTTGAGTCCATTGTGCCCGTTGTCACCCCCACCAAACTTGAGGCGGATTGCGGCGAAATCAATATCGAGTTCGTCGTGGACCACGATTAAATTCTCTGGTGGAACGTCATAAAAATCTAGAATTGACTTGATGGGTCCGCCACTCTCATTCATAAAGCACAAAGGAATTGCCAATACGACACTGTATTGACCAAGTGGCGATCCGGGGAGTCCAATGTGACTTTGCCCAACGGCAGCGAATGCCTTTTTGTGTCGAGATAACTTGACGTTTAGATTTGCTGCGAGTTCGGCAACCACCATTGCACCAATATTGTGCCTGGTGCCAGCGTATGCGGGGCCAGGATTTCCCAGCCCCGCGATAACAAAGGTCACTACTCGGCGGCGGCGGCGGGCTCAGTTGGGGTAACTGCGGCCAATGCGCCCGCTGCTGCTGCAGCGTCTTCGGTCACACCTGCAGCTGCCGCTGCGGTCGCCTGCTCAATTGCCTTTGCCTTTGCGTCGGAAACCGCGTGGCCAACTGCATCAAGTGGCAACTCCCCTTGGGCAACGGATTCTTCCCATGACTGCATGACCATTGAGAAGTCAAGGCCAGCTTCTTCGGCTGCCTGGCGTACTTGGGCGACTGCATCTGCGTAGTCACTACGAAGGGCTGCCTCTTGCTTGGAAATCACCAGCAGATCAAGGTGCTCGAGGTTCAAGCGAACGGGATCGCGCTGGATATCACGTGGCTTGGTGAGAAAAGTCTGTCCGTCAAATGCGATGTTCAGGACAACACGTGGCTTGCGCAGGGCAAGGTTGAGTTCATGCTCGGGCAAGGTGACGTGCATAAGCGTGGTGTCGGTGCCGTACAAGACTGCAGGAATTTGACCAACACGACGAATTCGGCGGGAAGCACCCTTACCAAATTCTGAGCGGGGGGAAGCGGTTATGTTGACGTTAGTCACGAGTTCTCCTTGTAGTAAAGCGGCACGTTGGGCCGGAACTGTTGGGGGTGCGGCAAGTTCGCGCCAAGGAGAGGGGCCAAAGCCCTAACACGTCGATAACGGTGTCACGCTGAAGGTGCACCCTCGCCGAGGAACTGATCCAGTCTACAAAAGGGCCCAGCCACTAGTGCGAGGAGGTCTGCCGACCCGATTCATCGTCTTCAAACATCCGGGTAACCGAGCCGTCCGTGAAGACTTCATTGATGGCTGTTGCCAGCAAAGGCGCGATTGAGAGAACCGTGAGTTTCTCGAATCGGCGATCCTCGGGGATAGGGAGAGTGTCGGTCACGATCACTTCGGAGATATTTGAGTTTTGGAGGCGCTCACGTGCTGGGTCACTCAAAATACCGTGGGTTGCGGCCACGATGACCTGGGAAGCTCCGTTTTCAAAAAGGGTTTCAGATGCCTTCACGATCGTGCCACCGGTATCAATCATGTCGTCAACGACGACGCAGATTCGGCCTTTTACGTCACCGACAACTTCGAGCACCCGCACCTGGTTAGGAATATCTGGGTCGCGACGCTTATGAATAATTGCCAGCGGCGCTCCCAATACGTCGGTCCAACGCTCAGCCACGCGCACTCGCCCAGCATCAGGGGAGATAACCGTGATCTTGCTGCGGTCAACCTTCGCGGCCACGTGTGCGGCCAACAACGGCAGTGCAAACAAGTGGTCAACAGGTCCATCGAAAAATCCTTGGATCTGCGAGGTATGTAAGTCAACCGTCATCAGGCGATTGGCTCCGGCAGCTTTAAATAGGTCTGCCATCAATCGTGCTGAGATTGGCTCGCGGCCACGGTGCTTCTTGTCCTGACGCGCGTAGCCGTAGAAGGGCACAACGACCGTGATGCGCTTTGCGGAAGCGCGCTTGAGTGCGTCGATCATGATCAGTTGTTCCATGATCCACTTGTTAATCGGGGTGGTATGGCTTTGTAGAACGAATGCATCGCCGCCGCGAACTGATTCGCGAAAACGAACGAAGATCTCACCGTTAGCAAAGTCGTGTGCGGTAACGGGAGTGAGGTCAATCCCCAAGTGCGCCGCCACTTGGTCCGCCAACTCCGGGTGCGCCCTGCCAGAAAGTAGCAAGAGATGCTTTTGAGTTGGGACTGACTTCTCGGCCACTGCTCCACCTTTACTAATTGCGTTCTATTTGAAGGGGTTAGTGCTCCAACCTTTCCATGTGGCTAATGCTCGGTCTCAAGCGCCCTCTCGGCCGCCTTGGCTGAGCCCGTTCCTGGTCTTTTTCGCAAGACCCAATTAAGGATGTTTCGCTGCCGGGCCCGGCCAACCGCCATTGAGCCCGCAGGAACGTCATCTGTGATCACCGAACCAGCAGCCGTGTACGCGCCGTCACCGATAACAACTGGCGCAATCAACATGTTGTCTGACCCAACCCGGACGTGATTCCCCACCGTTGTGTGATGTTTTTCAACGCCGTCGTAGTTAACGAAAACTGTTCCCGCACCAATATTGGTTCCCTCACCGATAGTGGCATCACCGACATAAGACAAATGTGGCACTTTCGATCCGGCGCCAAGTTGGGTATTTTTCATTTCAACAAAAGCGCCGGCTTTCCCTGCGTCACCGATCACCGTGCCCGGGCGTAAATAGGTGTACGGGCCAACGGTTGCTCCAGCCCCAATGACAACAAGTTCCGCCCATGTGTGACGGACAATGGCATTTTCACCGACTTCTGACGAAATCAAAGTTGTGCCCGGTCCAACCTGTGCCCCGGCTTCAATCTTGGTTGGTCCACGCAAAATTGTTTGCGGCAGCAGCGTCACGTCTGCTTCTAGTTCCGCATCAATGTCAATCCACGTAGATGCCGGGTCCATCATTGTTACACCGGCTTGCATCCATTTCATATTAATTCGATCTCGCATGATTGACGCCGCCTGAGCGAGTTGGGCCCGGTCGTTGATTCCCATAATGTCGTTTGCATCTTGGGTGCTGAAACCAATCACAGCCCCCCCGCGCGAAGTAATAATTCCAATCACGTCGGTGAGGTATTCCTCCCCCTGTGAATTTTGCGAACTCAACCCAGTGATCGCGGCGGTCAACGCAGCACCATCAAATGCATACATGCCCGAATTGATTTCCTGGATTTCCCTTTGCTGCGGGGTTGCATCTTTTTCTTCAACGATTTCCACAACCTGATCACCAGATCGAATTATGCGACCGTAACCAAAAGGGTCAGTAAAATTTGCGGTCAATACTGTGGCTTGCGCCTGGTGATCCACATGGCTACTAAGAAGGCTCATTAATGATGAACCCGTAAGTAGTGGAGTGTCTCCGGTCAACACCACAACGGGTGAGTCACTCGCGGAAACTCCGCGGCCTTGCAGGAACTCGAGAGCGATCCGGACAGCGTGTCCGGTTCCATTGCGCTGTTCTTGTTCAACGGTCACAACCCACGGAGCAATTTCATCAAGGTGCGCGATCACTTGATCTCTGCCGCTGCCCACCACGACGACGAGGTGCTCGGGCTCAAGGGTTGCCGCGGCTTCGATTACGTGACCTAACAAACTACGCCCAGCGATTTCATGCAAAACCTTGGGAGTTGTTGACTTCATTCGAGTTCCCTGCCCAGCCGCAAGGATGATCACAATGGGGGCTCGCACGGCACTAGCCTAGTTTGTCGAGATCTTGGCTCGGGGGTCATCGAAAAAGGGTGACGAAATTGTGAGCTCCCGGGGGAGGGATCGAACCTCCGTTGACGGATTCAAAGTCCGCTGTCCTGCCGCTAGACGACCCGGGATCATGCGTGAGACACCTTATGGCGTGGGGTGAGTGGACACTGCGTGAGCCTGACTTCTACCCCAATCGGCGATGCGAGTTGCAGGTTACGCAACCGTAGGTTACGCTCGCGTAGGTAGGAAATTTTCCGGAATCAAACAGTTGAATAGGTGAGGGAGTTCGCGTGAGTGTTATGAACCAAGAGGTCCTCGATCGTGAGCCCGCGGTGGACGAAAGTGCCGCAGACCTTGTCTACTTAGGTTTGACGATGCGCATCATCATTGGCGCATTCGTCGTTATTCCACTCATTGCCGTCGCATTCGCCCTCCCGATCGCGTGGGGTGGCTGGCTCAGTTGGCTCGACATCACACTCGCTATTGGACTGTGGTTACTCACCGCCGGCGGCATCACGGTCGGCTACCACCGCTACTTCACTCACGGATCGTTCAAGGCCAACCGCACGGTCAAAATCATCTTGGCCGTATTCGGATCTCTAGCAATTGAAGGGTCACTGGATCAATGGGTTGCCGACCACCGGAAGCATCATAAATTCTCTGAAGAAATTGGTGACCCTCATTCACCATGGCGCTTTGGTACAAGTAAAAAAGCAATCGGAAAAGGTCTCCTCTACGCACATGTTGGTTGGCTTTTCGATGACGACAACACCGGAATTGATAAGTACGCACCCGATATCGCGGCTGACAAAGACCTCAACTGGATTTCAAAGCACTTTTCCGTGTTCGTCATTGCCAGCCTGCTGCTTCCCGCTGTTCTCGGTGGCCTGATCACTTGGTCCTGGATGGGCGCAGTGACCGCATTCTTTTGGGCGGGCCTAGTTCGTGTCGCATTCGTGCATCACGTCACCTGGTCAATCAACAGTATCTGTCACGTGTTTGGTAACCGACCATTCACTTCACGTGATCTCTCGAGCAACGTCGCGTGGCTTGCAATTCCGTCATTGGGTGAGTCATGGCACAACCTGCACCACGTAGACCCAACGGCAGCCCGACACGGTGTGATGAAAGGTCAAATCGATGTCTCCGCCAGTTTTATCAGGGGCATGGAGAAAACAGGTTTAGCAACTGAAGTTCGCTGGCCAAAGCCAGAACGCTTGGTCAAAAAACTTAAGGACCCCAATGACCGATTCCGTCTTCGCGGTTACACCGGCGAATAGTTCATGTCTACTTCACTGGAAGGAGAACCCGGTGACGGTGAGCAGAACCTCGCCAGCGTTACCGAGTTAAGGACTGCACCCGTCCCCGCCGCCCGCAAACCAAGTGGCGCGAAAGTGCGCATGACGGGACAGCAGCGGCGAGAGCAACTACTAAATGTGGGGCGAAAACTCTTTTCCGAAAAAGGATTTGAAACCGTAACCGTTGAAGAAATTGCGGCGAAAGCCGACGTCTCCAAACCGGTCGTCTACGAACACTTCGGTGGCAAAGAGGGCCTCTACGCCGTCGTTGTTGATCGTGAGACCAATTTCCTGCTCGATTCCATTAGCGAGGCACTCGCCGGATCGCGCAGTCATGGCGCCAGTGCCCGCGAACTCGTTGAGCAAGCTGGTCTTGCCCTATTTGATTACATTGATTCCAACCCACAAGGATTTCGGATCTTGGTGCGTGACTCACCCGTCACCGCGCAGACGGGTTCATTTGCCAGCCTCATGGTTGATATTGCGACCCAGGTCGAGGACGTATTGGCCGCTGAATTCAAGGCGCACGGAATAAACGACAAGTTTGCGCCGATGTATTCCCAGATGTTGGTGGGAATGGTGGCCTTCACCGGCCAATGGTGGCTTGATGTGCGCAAGCCCAAAAAAGAAGAAGTCGTGGCACACGTGGTGAACCTGGCCTGGAACGGGCTCAAGCATCTTGACCCCAAACCAACACTGGCTCAAAAAAACTAGTCCTAAACTCTCAAGATTCTTGACATCAAGATTCTTGACATAAGATTTTGACCTAAGATGCCAACATGGCCCGGCCCGATGACGTCGATCAGATTGTTGCCGCTTGGCAGGTGCAACGGCCAGACCTTGACGTTTCCCCCCTGCAGGTACTCTCACGCTTGACCCGAGTTTCGGCGCAACTAGACACAGCTCGTTCGCAGGCATTTCGTGATCACAATCTCGATTCATGGGAATTTGATGTCTTAGCCGCTCTTCGCAGAACCGGGCCTCCATTCACCCTGTCAGCGGGAACACTCGCCACCCAAACCCATGTCACAAGTGGCACCATGACCACCCGGGTGGACCGATTACTTGAACGTGGATTTGTCACCCGATTCCCTGACGAGAATGATCGGCGAGGGGTTCTCATAGCTCTCACCGAAGCGGGTCAACGCGGTGTTGATGGAGCACTCAAAGATTTATTGGAGCGTGAAAAAGTAGCCCTGAGCGGATTAAGTTCGTCCGAGCAGGCCCAACTTGCTGACCTACTTCGCGGCTTACTGGATCGGCTTTAGTCGCTCACCACGCGGGTTACTGCAGGTCCAACGGCAACACGCACACTGCGACACACGCCGGCACCCGAAAGGCTGGCCGCAAGATTCACGGCATCATCTTGGCTTCGCGCAAGAAAAATACAGGTGGGTCCGCTGCCAGAAACCATGGCTCCCATAGCACCCAAGTCACGTCCAACATCAAGTGTTTTGCGCAGGCTCGGCATCAAACTCATTGCTGCAGGTTCAAGATCATTTATCAACTCCGCTCCCAGTTCGCGTGAATCACCGGCTCGCAAGGCGAGCAATAACTGCGTGGGGACTTCCGGCGGCTTCGAACGCAGCACACTTTGCATCCGGTCAAATTCGGCGTAGACCTTTGGTGTCGACAAACCACCTTCGGCGAGGGCAATCACCCAGTGGTACTCACCGGTTGTGATCACACTGGTAACCAATTGACCACGACCTCTGCCCAGTGCCGTTCCGCCATGTAGGGAAAATGTGACATCAGACCCCAACTGTGCGGCCAAATTTTCGAGATCCTCACGTGATGTATTCGTTTCCCATAAACGATCACATGCAATCAGTGCGCCTGCCGCATCTGCCGAACCACCAGCCATTCCACCCGATACCGGGATTCGTTTCTCGATATGCAAATCAACGTGTGGCTCTATCCCATGATGGTGTGCCAAAAGGTTCGCAGCCTTTACCGCCAAGTTAGAGTCATTGACCGGCAACCACTGAGCACCTTCTCCTTCGATAGTGAGATTCACTCCCCTTGGACGTGGTTTCGCGGTGATCGTGTCGAAAAGTGAAACTGAGTGAAAAACCGTGATGAGCTCGTGAAAA
>CAMCYV010000030.1 GCA_945885645.1 Bifidobacterium breve
CGGTATTCAGTGAGTACTGCCGCATTGGATCCGCGGAAGTACTCAGCGATCTCGGCAACCGCGCTTACCTTTGTAGGTTTTGCCATGTTGCTCCTTTCGGTATACCCCAATAAGAAAACGCCCCGGCGCGAGGCGCACGAGGCGTGAGGTTGCAACCGAAGTTGAGCCTTACTATTCGTTCACCTGCGCGGGCCGCCCACTTAGTGGGACCTTCAACCGATTACTCCGTCAAGAGTTATCGGTGACCTGCGGTCTTTGGTGGTAAAAACTTACCGAACCAGATTCAGAATCCCTACAGTGGGTGGCCTAAATGTGGTTCAGGGTAAAAATTTGTGGGGCCAACCCGAAGGTTGACCCCACAAATTATGGAACTAGTTGCTAGCGAGCCGCAAGTGGATTCTTGAGAGCCGCTGGCTCGTACAGGCGGTCGTTGTTTACACCCGGTGTGGCATAAACAAGACGCTTGGCGGCAATTACTTGCTTAGCCGTCTTTGCGTTCACCATTGCATTGAGGCCACGAACTGCACTCAGCGTTTGCTCTGGTGTGTAGACGCAGTGGCCAACACCGGAGTTACCCAAAGCAGCGATTGAGAGTGCTGCATCAGGTGCCTTGCCATTCGGTGCGAACTTGGTCCAGCCATCAACCGGTGGGATGGTGTAGAAGGCAGCACCCTTGAACAGGCCACGTGTCGTCTTGTCCATCTTGTCGTATGACGCCTTCATTGATGAGAAGAACTCACCCGTGTTACCCGCGGGAACCGCTGGGTCGTTGGCGGTCGTGATCATCAGTGTTGGAACGCTGTAGACACCCTTTGGTGCGGGCAGTGCATTAACGATTGCCACAGCCTTTGGATTCGCGGCGAAACGCTTTGTTGCGTCACCCCGTGAAGCATCGAGTGTTCCCAGCATCGTGTTCAACGGATCAGCGATAACTGTCGTTGCGTTCAGCACGTCGCCGAATTCACCACGCTGCTCTGGAGAGAGCAAATTGGTGTAGCTGGTTTGAACGTTGTCATTGAAGTTAGCGTTTTCCGTTGCGGCAAAACCACCGATGGTGCGAACCCGAGTTTCGAGTTCGTATCGACCGAGGATTCCCAGTGCAGCGGCTGTGCCGACATTCTGCAACATTGCTACTGCAGAACTAGACCCTGCCGACGACGGTGAATAGCCGCCACCGAGTGCAGCTAATGTTCCCAGTTGTGCAAATGCTGGGTTCACGGTCTGGCCGTCATAGACGTTGCTCACGGTGGGTAGCCCCGCCATGAGTCCACCAAGCAGGTTGACCTGAGCGGTTGGGAAGCCAACTGGCGACACTGGTGTGGTAGCCACGCCACCAAGAATCGTGAGGACAGTTCCCAGATCCGTGAGTGCTTCGACATAACCCGCGGGACCGGCTGAGTAGTTGGCCACCTTGAGCGTAGGCGCAATCATGCTCTTCCACGTGAAGAGCACGGTCATCGCAGCGCTGAAGGCCTGGAGGGGACCCTCAAGGGCACCACACGAAGACAGTGAACCAGCGATCTTCTTGGGGTACTTCTCGGCGAGAGTCTGTGAAATCAAACCACCGAGTGAGTCACCCCAAACAAGGATCTTTTTGGCCTTAGGAACGGCGCCGGAATTGATCAAATTGATCATTGCCGCACCGGACTCAACGCCTTCTGCAGCAGCCCAACCTTGTCTGGCGTAACCCGTGCCAGCTAGGGCATAGCCCTGAGCCAGAAGGTTGGTAGCCACGGTATCTGTTGGTGCAACATCGGCCTTATTGGAACCGATGTAGGCAACATCGCTACCAAAAGCCGCTGTGAACGCAGGGTAGCTGATCTTGGAGTAGGAAGGGTTCGCCGCTAGACCAAGTGGTGTGGCCAGCGCTGCAGGAACCGGGGTTCCAAAGCGATAGCCGTGTGAGTACAACAACACTGTGCCATTGAAATTAGTTGGCATCTTGATGGTGTACGGGGAGGCCCCGAGAGAACCGGTAAGGGTTCCCTCGCAGGTGGCACCCGCTGCGCAGGCTTCCGCCGCGCTTGCAGAAGAAACGACCGGAGCACCAAGAGTGATCAGGCTCGCTGCCGCTACTGCCGCTATACCGCGGCGCATAAATGTGAATTTCATATTTTTCCTTTTCACTTAAGTGCGCGTATTAAGGCAGCAGCTTCTTGGTTGGGGGGGCTGGACGGAATGTGATCTTCTTCGCAGTCCCTGAAGAAGAACTTGTGGCAACCATGACGTAGTCGGTTAAACGCTCCGCGTCAGTGTTCGCGTTGTACTGGGCCATGTAGTAACCCGTAGCACCCTGATGGGACTTTGAGTTGATAATGAATGGCACAACAGCTGCTGAACGGAAGTTCTTTGACTGGGTTTGCATGGCATTAACCAAGCCCTCACGAGTGAGGTCCTTGCCAGCAGCCTTGAGGGCCTGCGCCAAAACATACGCCGTGTTGATTCCGTAGTAGGTGTAGAAGTTCCACTCCAAACCGTTAGCACTCGCAAGTGCCTTCATCTGGCTGACGTAGGCATTACCCACATCCTGCGCGGGAACGATGAAGTTCGGGACATAAATTCCCTTCATCAATGCGCCTGTGCTTGCGCCAAGTGAACCCTTAAGGACGGAGGGATCGGTACCCACCGAAGTGATCATCCAGGTTGGGGCGAAGCCGGACCGAGCCGCAGTTCCGAGGAGCTGAGCGGTGGCCGAGGTCACACCGAAGAAGACAACAAGCTCACAGCCGGCTGACTTCAACTTGGTGATCTGAGCTGAGAATGGTGCAACCTGCTGTCCCGAGAAGTAGGAAGTGGTTGTCTCGAACTTCGTGCCTGCGGCAGCGAAACCGACCTTGGCATTATCACCAAACTCGCCATCTTGGTAGAACAGGCACTTCTTCTTGGCATTGAGTGCTGGGTCATTGGCCATGTAGTAGCCCATGACTTTCGACTCCACGATGTAGGAAGGGAAGTATGGGAATGTCATCGGGTATTTCGTGGGATTGTCGAAACTGGCTCCACCGGTGTTAACGAAAATATCGGGGATGCCACGACGGTTGAGATCTTGGACCACGGCTGAATGCGTTGGGGTACCCAGCGCGCCGTACATGGCGAAAATCTTGTCGCGGAGGATGAGTTGGCTAGTACCCTTCTTGGTGAGGGCGGGATTGTACTGATCATCGAATACACGAAGGTCAACTTTGCGTCCATTGATTCCACCGTTGGCATTGACGTAGTCGAAATACGCCTTAGCAGCGACGGGAATGTCCTTATAGCCTGGAGCAGCTGGTCCAGTCAACGGAGTTGTGGTGCCAATAACAATTTTGTTACTGGTAACACCTGGGTCGGCCGCCTGAGCGGGAATTGCTGTGGCAAATGCAAGCGCCGCAGCTGTGCCAAGAGCAACCGAGCCGGTTGCGAATTTGAATCTCACGAATTACTCCTCCAAGGATGGGCGTAAACAGACTCGTCTACCAAAAAGGTAAACGCTCTATGAATGCCGTGTGGCCTAAACACTAACTGCAGGGGTGTTCCCTTGCAAGGTTTTAGAAGAAATTTCTGTCAAAAATCACCTTAAACCGGACAGTCAAACGCTTGCAATCGCGAGCACTAACTTAACGGTGAACGACTCTTGCCCCGTGACTTGTCGATCCACGATCGCACCGTCCCCGTGATGCCGCCCGGGGCCGCGAGAACAACGGCAACTACGAGGAGTCCGTAAAGCAGGTTGGGTGCGTTATTGGTGATCTGGTCGGGCCAACCACGATCCCCTGCAAGCCCATCGACCAATTCCGGTAACCACACAATGATTAGTGCGCCCAGAATCGCTCCGAGAAGTGAGGACCTACCGCCAAGAACAATTCCAACGAGCAGTGAGAGGGAAAGACCCAAACTAAATGCACCCGGGCCCACGAAACTCAGTATTTGGGCAAAAACTGCTCCCGCAAGAGCTGCAAATAGCGAACTGACAACAAATGCCGACACTTTTGAGCCCGATGGTGAGATTCCAACAACTGCTGCAGCAATCGGGTCGTCACGGACAGCTTTCCAGACCCGACCTTGTCGGCCACGAATCAAGTTCAGGGCAGCAAAGGCCACCAGACACGCAACGGCGATCGCCATGGATGCCTGCCAACGCTCAATGATGAATCCCGTATCAAATGAATCAGTAATGCCCGAGGGGTCTTGCCCTGGTTCAAGTCCTGCATCGACACTGGGGTCAACACTTGGTTCTACCGCTGGATCGGCGCTTTCGAGTCCTAAATCACCCCCATTAGAGAAATCATCGAGTGTGAGTAGGTCACCCTCGGTCAAGAGGTCTTCGGTTGCGGGTGTGGCGTTGGGGTCGGTGCTCGCGTCGACGCCCTGATCGAATTCAGAGAGGTCCAACTCGGCATATTGGTCTTCACCGGCTGCCGCTCCGGCATCTGACCCAGCATCTGAATTGGGATCTGATGTCTCAGCACCTGATTCAGCTCCACCAGCAATTTCAGAAGCCGCGTAACCACCCGCTGGATAGGGGACGGTAAGCATGAGACCGTTTTCCCCGCCCAGGAGTTCGGGGAATCTATTGGTTATTGCCGGTACACCGACGGCAAGGCCGAGTGTCAAACCGGCTAGGTATGGCCCCTTGAGTCGCGCCGCTAGGCCGCCAACAATGCCACCGATCAGGATTCCGCCCAGCCCGGCAAACACCATGGACCAGACGGCATTCCATTCCCAGCCAAAAATAGGGACGGTTTGCCAGTTCATCGAGGTCAGGGCGAAGACATAGCCACCAACCGCCATCAACGCGCCGTTTCCTAACGAAACTTGACCGGAAAACCCTACCAGGATTGTCATGCCAAACATCGCTGTGGCGTACATGGCAACTAACGCGAGATAGGAACTGTAGAGCGGGTCGATGTTGTTGTTAAGAAGTAATAGCAGCAGCCATACAACTCCAACAATTACCGCATGCCACACAATCCGATTGCCCGGAAATGTACGAAGTTTTTGAGCGTTGCTCATGTTTTTCACATCTGTCAGATTGCTCATACAGACCTCGATCCGTGGTGGCTAAAGACGCCATCAGGTTTGAGTAAGAGGTTCAGTGCGAGTAAAACAAGGGCAACCACGGGGGCGTTGCTTGCATCGGTGTAACCGGAAACCAACGAGATCACTAAACCGGTTCCAATGCCAAACGTCACTGCACCGACTAGTGAGTCCAATCCACCAATAACGGCCGCGGTGAATGCAAACACCAGCAGAATGTCGAAACTGTTCGGGGAAATTGTTGAAACCGGTGCGATAAGAACGCCACCGACCGCGCCCGTTGCCCCAGCAATTGCCCAACCTGTGATCAGCATTCGGTTCACTCGAACACCTGAAAGCCGGGCAACTTCGGGATTGAAAGCAGATGCTCGCATCGAAAGGCCCAAGGAAGTTTTCGTGAATAACAAAGTGAGCCCAATGACAAGTGCTGCGGTCACTACCCACACCAAAATGTCATAAAGGGAGACTGGCCAGATCCGACCGGCGAATTCGAGCCCTGCATTGGACACGGGTGGAATAAACCCTTCAGGGTCTCCGCCCCAGACCATGCCGGCTCCCGCTTGAAGCGCAATGAGCACACCGAATGTTGCGATGATCGCGCCCGTTGTATCGCTGTTCTTTACCGGGCGAATGACCAGGAAGAAAACAACGATGCCAAGAATGAGTCCGGCTCCCATTGCGACAGCAAGTGCCAGCAGCCAATTTCCCGTCGATTGCTGAACAGTCAGCGCGATGTAAGTCGTAAACATTGCTTGACCAACTTGGGCAAAGTTGACCATTCGAGTTGATCGCCACACCATTACTAGAGCCAGGGCCATCAGTGCAATCACAGCACCGTTGCTGAATCCCCCGAGTAGGAAATCGATGAAATTGGTCATGACTCAGTACCCCAAATATGCATGTCGAAGTTCCTCATCCGATGCGATTTCGGCCGCCGGGCCGGACTTAACAACTTCACCCAGGTTGAGGACCACACCCGAGCGGGCAATCCGAAGCGCGACAGTGGCATTTTGCTCCACGAGAAGTACAGCCAATCCGCTATCCCACGCCATCCGCGCAACAAGTTCAAGGATTTGGGTAACGATCAATGGGGCCAAGCCGAGCGATGGCTCGTCTAGCAGGAGAACTTGCGGACCCGTCATCAATGCGCGGCCGATTGCCAACTGTTGCCGCTCCCCGCCGCTAAGCGTGTCCGCACGCATGCTCTTTCGTTCACTGAGTACCGGGA
Organism: Bifidobacterium breve; assembly: GCA_945885645.1. Lineage (GTDB taxonomy): Bacteria > Actinomycetota > Actinomycetes > S36-B12 > S36-B12 > UBA4592. The sequence continues at coordinate 6,245 of CAMCYV010000030.1, forward strand.
AGAGCGTGTAAACGCGTGAGAGTGAAGCGTTGCGCTGGGCATGGGAACGCCACATTCCGCCCAGTTTGAGGTTGTCCTCAACTGTCAGTTCCGGAATCGTTGACCGCCCCTCCGGAACAAGAGCGATACCCATCCGCACGATGTCTTCGGGCTTGCGCCCGCTAATAACTTCACCGTTGAAGGTGACCTGACCAGATTGGGGCTTCTCCAGCCCGGCCAGTGTTCGCATCAAGGTCGACTTACCCGCTCCATTAGCACCGATCACTGCGGTGACACTGCCGTGCGGCACCTCAATTGATACGTCTTTCAGTGCTTGCACCGCACCGTAACTTACGGAGAGGTTCTCAATGAGCAACATCAGGCGTCGACCTCTGTCCCCAGATAAGCGGCAAGTACGGCCGGATTCTTGCGCACCTCATCTGGGCTTCCGACTGCAATTACCTTGCCGGCATCAAGTACCCAAATCAGATCGCACACTTCCATAACTAATTCCATGTGATGTTCCACCAGCAGGACCGTGCGCTCGGGAGTCCAGCTTCGAATCATGCGGCCAAGCTCTGCCATGTCTGCAGCACTGATGCCACCGGCAGGTTCATCGAGTAAGAGAACTTTGGGATTCGAGATTAAACTTCGCGCAATTGCCACCCGCTTTTGAACCGGATATGGCAGTTCTCCGGGATAACGGTCAGCAGCATCAGCGATTCCAAACTCGGTCATGACTTCCAGGGCCTCACCGCGCAACTTATTTTGCGCTGAGTCGGCCCATGGTGCTCCAAGCGAGTCTGCAAAAATTCCGCTCTTTATGCGTGAAGAACCACCCAGCATTACGTTCTCGAGTGCGGTGAGAGATGCGAACAGCCCAACCCCTTGTAATGTGCGCGAAATCCCCAGCTTGGTTAGATGATGGGTTTGGATGTGCTTAAGTTTTTTGCCATTAAATCGCACGGTGCCTTCATCAGGGGTGAGAAAACCACTCATGATGTTGAAGACCGTTGTCTTGCCGGCACCGTTAGGTCCAATCAGACCGGTGACTGCACCTTCTGGGACACCAATGCTCACGTCATCGAGGATTTTAAGACCACTAAGCGTGATGCTGATATTTTCGAGCGCAAGTAACGGATGGGTTAAAGGAAGAACGTATTTCACGTGTGTGGTTCATCCCTTCGTATGGTCGGCCCAGGAGCGAGATACATATTAACGCTCAAGTCTGCATTCAATTACTTGTTTGGTCAATGTGAATCGCAAATGTTGTAGTTTAGTTTTCACCGTAATGAATGAAGCCCGTGCACCAGATGGCACACGGACTTCATCGTTGAGAAAAAGTGGTTTACTCTTCTACGGTCAGAAGTGATCGGGTCCGGTTGGGATCGATCTGAATTCCCGGTCCCATGGATGAGGAGACGGTCGTTTTCTTGATGTAGCGACCCTTTGACGAGGATGGCTTCAACCGCAGGATTTCATCGAGTGCGGCTCCGTAGTTCTCCACGAGTTGCTCCGGTGTGAAAGACGCCTTGCCGATGGGAAACTGCAGGTTGGAGTGCTTGTCAACGCGGAATTCGATCTTTCCGCCCTTGATGTCGCTAACAGCTTTTGCCACGTCCATGGTGACAGTTCCGGTTTTAGGGTTGGGCATGAGACCACGTGGTCCAAGTACCTTGCCCAGTGTTCCCACCTTGCCCATGAGGTCTGGGGTGCACACCGCTGAATCAAAACCGGTCCAGCCGCCAGCCACCTTTGCGATCAAATCGTCTGAGCCAACAAAGTCGGCTCCCGCTGCACGGGCTTCATCGGCTTTTTCGCCGTTTGCGAAGACCAGCACAATTGCTGTCTTTCCGGTGCCGTGGGGCAGGTTCACAGTTCCACGAACGAGCTGGTCTGCCTTACGTGGGTCAACACCCAGTCGCATGGAAACTTCAATAGAAGAATCGAACTTGGTGACGGATGTTTCTTTCGCCAATCGAGTCGCCTCAATCGGTGCATAGAGGTTATCTGCGTCAACCTTCAGGGCTGCCGCTTGGTACGCCTTGCTGCGCTTCATATCTGCTCCTTCGTTATGTGCAGGAATTTCCTGCGTGCAGGTTGTGGTGTGCGAGCCGCGCTGGCTCTCCCACGTCTTGCTGGTCGTGCTGGTCGTGCTGGTGACACATTATGCGGAAACGGTAATTCCCATTTGACGTGCAGTTCCTTCGATGATCTTCATTGCGGCTTCAATGTCATTGGCATTGAGGTCTGGCATTTTGGTTTCCGCAATTTCACGGACCTGCGACTTGCTGATGCTGCCGGCCTTCACTGATTGTGGAGTGCCGGAACCTTTTTCCAGACCTGCGGCCTTGAGAATCATGCGGGATGCTGGTGGAGTCTTCAAGATGAAGTCGAAAGAACGATCTTCATAGACCGTAATCTCAACGGGGACAATCGTGCCCTTTTGCGCTTCTGTTGCAGCGTTGTATGCCTTACAGAAATCCATGATGTTCACACCGTGCTGACCCAGTGCTGGGCCAACGGGCGGAGCAGGGTTGGCTGCGCCGGCCGGAATTTGAAGCTTGATCAATCCGGTGACTTTCTTCTTCTTCGGTGCCATTGTGTTTCCTTCTTGTGTGGGCGGAGTTTCTTTGAGGGATGTAGTTGAGGGTTTTAGATGAATTTAGTTGTTTGCATCAATCTGACTGAAAGCTAGTTCGACGGGGGTCTCACGTCCGAAGATCTCGACCAAGCCTGTGACCTTTTGACCTTCGATGTTGATCTCCGAAATAATTGCATTCAAGGTTGCAAATGGGCCGTCGACAACGGTCACCGAGTCACCAACATTGAAATCAACACTGATTGGCGCAGCGGATGCCAATCCGCCACCGCCCTTGCCACCTACTGAGGCTGCCGCGATCTGCTTTTCGGGAACCGGAGCGAGAATTGCAATTACTTCATCGAGTGATAAAGGTGAGGGCGAATGGCCATGACCGACAAATCCGGTGACTCCCGGCGTGTGCCGCACAACTCCCCACGACTCGTCCGTTAGGTCCATGCGCACCAGGACGTATCCGGGGAACTTATTGCGGCGGATCTGCTTGCGCATTCCACCTTTGATCTCGGTCACTTCTTCCATGGGAACTTCAACCTGGAAGATGTAATCCTCCATGTTGAGAGTTTGGCTGCGCGCTTCCAGGTTCCCCTTAACCTTGTTTTCGTAGCCTGCATAGCTGTGAATCACATACCAATCGCCGGGGGCAATACGCATGGAGATTGTGAATTCTTCAAGTGGATCAATTTCGCCTTCTTCAGCTTCGGCTTCGGAGACAATTTCTTCTGCTTCGGCAACAACGGCAGCCTCAGCTTCGGATTCTTGCTCGTCCTCTGCGATTTCGTCAGCGACTAGTCCAGCGACCAATTCTTGAGCGAACGCCTCGACGTTTTCATCACTTTCGGGTGCGTCAGGTGCGAATGGATCCACGGGGATCGATTCGTTCTCATTCGACACATTCTCATTCGACACGAGTTGCTTACTCCTTTAGATACTTATGGCAGTGAGAGAAGTCCTATTGTTTTTGGGCTTTACCCAAAAACGAACAGCACTCCCCTGGTGAAAACAAAGTCGTATAGGGCGACTATTCCTGACATCAGGAAAATGAAGAAAACTACGACGATCGTGTAGTTGACCAACTCATTTCGTGTTGGCCAAATAACTTTGCGAAGTTCGACTACAACTTGGCGGATAAACAGAGCAAGCCGCGAAAAGATGTTCTTTTTTTTCGCGTCAGAGCCACCGCTGTCGCCCGCGGGCTTAGCGTCGGTGTCCACCATGTTTACTCCACTCGAGATCTTGTCGGACTCAGTCTTCTTCTTGCGGTCACACGTATTTCTTTCATGCATTTGCGCCGGCTTGCACCGGTTTGCAGGGCTGGAGGGACTTGAACCCCCAACCCCCGGTTTTGGAGACCGGTGCTCTACCAGTTGAGCTACAACCCTTTAGTAGGCATGCTTGCGCAAGGACCTACCGCGGGACGAGAGTCTACGCTCTGCTCCACCCCTCACCCATGGGTGGGTCACGCATGGGTGGGTCACGCTGAAATGAGTTCCCCTGACATTATTGAGCCATGGCTACCTCACCGGCTCCCGGGAACCCTAAATCACATAATCGAATTTCAGCTCGGATCGGGGCTATCACCGAATCTGCCACCCTTGCGGTCGATGCTCAAGCCAAGGCTCTTATCGCAGCGGGACGTCCGGTAATCGGTTTTGGAGCGGGTGAGCCAGACTTTCCCACCCCCGACTACATCGTGGAGGCAGCCGTTGCCGCTTGTCGAGAGTCCAAATGGCACCGCTACACCCCAGCCGGTGGCTTGCCAGCTCTCAAAGAGGCCATTGCCGCTAAAACCATTCGTGATTCCAACTTTGAGGTCTCGGCGAGCCAGATATTGATCACGAATGGAGGCAAGCAGGCCCTCTATAACGCTTTTGCCACCCTTCTTGATCCAGGTGATGAAGTAATTTTGCCGGCTCCCTACTGGACAACCTACCCAGAATCGATCATGTTGGCTGGGGGCAAGCCCGTGATCGTTATGACCGATGAAACGAGCGGTTACCGCGCAACAGTTGAGCAACTAGATGCTGCCCTCACCTCCGCCACCAAGGCGTTGGTTTTTGTCTCACCTTCCAATCCCACAGGTGCGGTCTATTCACCGGAAATGGTTAAAGCAATAGGTGAATGGGCACTGGCAAAAGGCATTTGGGTTATTACCGACGAAATTTACGAACACCTTGTTTACGGAGACGCGATCTTTTCTTCGATGCCCACACTGGTGCCCGAGCTTGCCGAGCGTTGCGTTGTCATCAATGGTGTCGCAAAGACGTATGCCATGACCGGGTGGCGCGTCGGCTGGATGATCGCTCCCGCAGATGTCACAAAAGCGGCAACAAACTTGCAATCGCATTCAACCTCTAATGTGGCAAACGTGTCACAGGTTGCAGCCCTTGCGGCAGTGAACGGCAATCTTGACGCGGTTGATCAAATGCGCATTGCCTTCGATCGGCGACGCACGCTCATGGTTGACCTGCTCAATGCGATTCCCGGTGTGAGTTCTCCATTACCCGAAGGTGCTTTTTACGCATATCCTTCCGTTGCTGGCTTGATGAATAAATCAATTGGCGGAACCATCGCGCAATCCTCAGCTGAACTTGCAGCAATTATTCTGGACAAAGCCGAAGTAGCGGT
>CAMCYV010000031.1 GCA_945885645.1 Bifidobacterium breve
CACCGATGGTCTTGAGTTTGCTCGCATGTTGGCGAATCAATGCAAGGTTGTTGCAATTCCCCACCAAGTGTTCACCGAATCGGGTCAGGATTTCAAAGAGTATGTCCGCTGGGCTTTCTGCAAGAAGCCTGAAGTTCTTGCAGAAGCCACCCAGCGAATGCAAACTATCTCTTAGAGAATCTTGAGTGACTCTCCGTCTGCGGCAACAGTGACGACACATGTGTCACCGTCGGATAACTCCCCACTCAATAATGCCATCGCCAATTTGTCGCCTACAGCGGATTGGACGAGTCGGCGCAAAGGACGCGCACCGTAAATCGGGTCAAATCCTCGATCAACCAACCACGTGAGAGCAGACTGTTCCAATTCAAGCGTGATCCTGCGGTCAACTAGGCGCTTTTGCAATTGAGCGATTTGAATCTTGGTGATCCTCGCTAATTCCTCTTTATCCAAAGGATCAAATGTCACCATCGCGTCAAGCCGGTTAAGAAACTCAGGGCGAAACTTCTGTCGAACTACTTCCATGACGGCAGCTTTCCGCTCCTCAAACGGTACATCTTGATCAATAAGGAATTGGGATCCCAGGTTCGAGGTCAGAATAAGGATTACGTTGCGAAAATCCACCGTTCTTCCCTGTCCGTCAGTTAAACGTCCATCGTCAAGAACCTGCAGCAAAACATCAAAAACTTCGGGATGCGCTTTCTCTACTTCATCAAGTAGGACAACCGAGTAGGGGCGTCTGCGAACGGCCTCAGTGAGCTGTCCTCCCTGTTCGTAGCCCACGTACCCTGGCGGAGCACCAACAAGGCGCGCCACTGAGTGCTTTTCGGAATACTCGCTCATGTCAATGCGAATCATCGCTCGTTCGTCATCAAAGAGAAACTCTGCGAGTGCCTTGGCTAACTCAGTTTTACCAACACCGGTTGGTCCAAGGAACATGAAGGATCCGGTCGGCCGATTGGGGTCGGAGATTCCTGCTCGAGCGCGACGCACTGCATCGCTGACTTCGCGGATGGCTTCAGGCTGACCGATTACCCGTTCACCGAGGTACTCTTCCATGCGTAGCAGTTTCTGAGTTTCACCTTCAAGTAATCTCCCGGCCGGAATTCCCGTCCACGCCGCAACGACTTCTGCTATGTCATCGGCGGTCACTTCTTCTTTGACCATGGTGGATTCACGTGCATTGGTTTCAGCGGTTACCTTCACGAGCTCATCCTCGAACGTTGGGAGTTCGGAATAGAGAATTCGTGATGCAAGTTCAAAATCTCCTTCACGCTGGGCCCGCTCAGCCACTGCCCGCAAATCATCGATTAAGACTTTAATTTCACCGATACGGTCCAGACCTTGCTTCTCATCATTCCAGCGCGTCCGAAGTCCACGAAGCTCTTCATCTTTTTCCATAATTTCCGCACGGATTTTTACCAACCGCTCTTTTGACGCGTCGTCTTTCTCCTTGGCGACTGCAAGTTCTTCCATGCGCAGTCGATCGACTTGGCGTTGCAGCACATCGATTTCAACAGGAGATGAATCAATCTCCATTCGTAGTCTGCTAGCGGACTCATCCATTAAGTCAATTGCTTTGTCTGGCAAAAAACGACTAGTGATGTAACGATCCGACATTGTTGCTGCAGCGACGATCGCCGAATCAGAGATAACGACTTTATGATGCGCTTCATATTTTTCTTTTATACCGCGCAGAATTGCAATTGTGTCTTCCACACTCGGTTGGTCGACGAAAACTTGTTGGAAACGACGCTCGAGGGCAGGATCTTTTTCGATGTACTCGCGGTACTCGTCAAGGGTTGTCGCACCAATCATGCGTAGCTCGCCTCGGGCAAGCATTGGCTTCAACATATTGCCGGCATCCATGGCCCCATCGCCGCTACTGCCTGCACCAACAACAGTGTGAAGTTCGTCAATAAAAGTAATTACCTGACCATCACTACCCTTGATTTCATCGAGGACAGCCTTTAAACGTTCCTCGAATTCGCCGCGAAATTTTGCACCCGCCACCATGGCGCTCATGTCGAGTGAGATCAGCTTCTTCCCCAGAAGGGAAGTCGGTACATCGCCTTCGACAATTCTTCGTGCAAGGCCTTCGACTACTGCTGTCTTTCCTACACCCGGTTCACCAATGAGAACCGGATTGTTTTTAGTTCGACGAGACAACACTTGCATCGTTCGGCGCACTTCTTCATCTCGGCCAATCACTGGATCAATTTTGCCTTCACGGGCAAGCGCGGTTAGATCAACACCGTATTTATCTAGCGCCTGGAAAGTACTTTCAGGATCTTGTGTATTCACGCGTGTGCTCCCTTTTGTTTCTTGTAGTGCTTGAAGTAATGATGCCCCAGTGACCCCCGCCTGGGCGAGGGATTGAGAGGCTTCGTTTGGGCCGCTTTCGGCGAGGGCAATCAGTAAATGCTCGGTACTGACGTAATCGTCATTACGTTCTTTTGCTAACGAATCGGCGTCCTTGAGAACCTTGACGGTCGATTGACTTAATTGCGGCGGCGCAACAGTTGACCCCGAAACGGAAGGGAGTGACTGCATCTGCGTGCGCACACTTGCCGTGAGTGCCGGGACGTTCACTCCCAAGTGTTTAAGGAGCGAAGTTGCAATCCCTGGACCTTGCTGAAGAAGGGAATCAAGAAGATGGATGGGCTCAACTGTTGGGTTTCCTTGCGCAGCGGCAATACGAACAGAAGCACCAATGGCGTCATTGCTTTTTGTAGTTAACTCAATGTCCATGTTTACTCCCGATTCACCCGTTGTGGACGCCACACGACCAGCGCGCGGGATGTTCGTTCACGGTGGAACTCACCCAGTCGTTCACGAAGCTCAAGCACCTGTTCTTCGAGTTCAAGAACACGCCTGATTCCTTCGATACTGAGACCTTCATTGGATAATTGCGAAACATAGCGAAGTCTTTGCACATCACGCGCGCTGTAAAGTCGATTTCTTCCCGCAACACGATGTGCTGACACGAGACCAACACGGTCGTACTGCCGCAAAGTCTGAGGGTGAAGACCAGCGAGTTGCGCAGCGATTGAAATTGCGTAGACCGGTGTATCTGAAGCAACAATGTTGTCTTCAAATGGAGTACTCATGATTTTTCACCAAGTGCATAAATCTCTTTGCGTGGATCTTGATCGGTTGTTGCGTCTGCAAAATCCTTTAGGGCTGATTTGGCATCTTCATTTAGGTTTTGCGGGACTGCAATGTCGATAACAGCAAGTACGTCGTGATTCATGCCATCTTTGCCACGAACCCCCTTCCCTTTAATTCGGAAGGTACGCCCGGTTGTTGTTCCTGCCGGGATCCGCATATTCACAGTTCCACCGCGCGGGACCGGTATCGCAATATCGGCACCCAGCGCCGCTTCAGCGAAAGTTACGGGGACTTCAACACTTAAGTTGTCGCCTTTGCGCTCAAATAGTGGATGTGGCTTGACGGATACTTTGACCAACAGGTCACCACCGGGACCGCCACGTTCACCGGGGCCACCCTTGCCCTTGAGTCGGATCTTGGATCCGTCCTTGACCCCCGCAGGAATGCGAGCTTGAACACTTCGACTGCTTTTGCCGCGACCCGTCCCATGGCACCGATTGCAGGGGTCATCTACGAAAAGCCCCCGGCCCTGACAGGTTGGGCAAGGTTCTGAGAAAGCAAACCCACCCGCGTTGCGGGAGATCTGTCCACTACCACTACACGTTGGGCACACCTGAGGTGTTGAACCAGCTTTGGCACCAGTTCCGTGACACATTGAGCACGGTCCATCACTTTGTAAATTGAGTGGAACCGTTACGCCGTCAAGTGTGTCGGCAAATGAAAGCGTCAGCGAAGTCTCAATGTCTTGGCCTCGCCGTGGCTGTCGTGAGCGACCACCTGCCCCGCCTCCGCCTCGATTGAAGATACCGCCGAGGAAGTCACCGAATCCGCCCTGCTCTCCACCGAATAGATCTTCATAGTTGACGTTGTAGTTTCCACCACCGGATCCCGGTCTGCGTCCGTAGCCTCCCGAGGCAAAAAGTGCTCGACCTTCGTCATATTCCTTGCGCTTTTTGTCATCGGATAACACGTCATAGGCCTCAGACACAGCTTTGAACTTGTCTTCGGCCGCTTTATCCCCTGGATTTTTGTCGGGGTGAAGATCACGCGCAAGTTTTCGGTATGTCTTCTTCATCTCTGCGGGCGTTGCATCTTTTGAAACACCCAATAGAGCGTAAAAGTCTTTTTCGAGCCAATCCTTATTCATTCAATGTCCCACATCTACTTAGTCTGATCAAAGACTCAGGTGCCGGCAACGCTGACACGAGCTGGACGCAGAATGCGATCACCCTGCCGATAACCCTGCTGGAAAATCGCTATCACGGTTGGTTCGGAAACTCCTTCGACCTCTTCACTGGCTAATGCTTCGTGCATATTTGGATCGAATGGATCCTGCGCAGCACCGAATTTCACTAATCCAAGTTTGTTCAAGGTCGCTTCTAGTTTTTCACCAACGGTTTTGAATGCGCCGTTGAGTTCGTCATGCTCGCGTGCTAACTCAATGTCATCAAGTACCGGCAGGAGCGCTGAAAAGACTGCTCCGATAGCCAGCTGACGGTTGACTTCGCGGTCGCGATCAACTCGTTTGCGGTAATTCGCGTACTCAGCTTGGACCCGTTGTAGATCCTCGGTGAGTTCACTAATTTTCTGTTCGATCCCCACTACTTCGCCTTCGATGATGTTCGCTTCAGCGTCCAACTCTCCGGTGAAAGGTTCGCCAGCCGAGTCGGAACTTGGCTGGCGAACCTCGAAGGTGTCGGGGTCGAGTCGACGTTTGTCGTTCACCCTTACGCCTTCATCTTCACTCACTTGGTTTCATCCTCATCGATGATCTCTGCGTCAACGACGTCTTCTTCGGCTGTCTCAGCGGCAGCTTCAGCGGCTCCTTCAGATCCACCTGCTTGGGCTTCGCTGTACATCGCTGCACCCAGTGCTTGGCTTGCTGCCGCAACCTTGTCCGTTGCTGCGCGCATTCCTGGACCGTCATTTTCTTCGATTGCCTTTTTGAGTTCTTCCAATGGCCCTTCAACATTTGCTTTTGCATCGGCTGGAACCTTGTCGGCATTATCGGCGAGGAACTTCTCAGTCTGGTAAACCAGAGCCTCAGCAGTGTTGCGAACTTCAGCTTCGTCACGGCGTTGCTTGTCTTCTTCAGCGTGTGCTTCAGCATCGCGCATCATGCGATCGATGTCGTCCTTGCTCAGGGTTGACCCACCAGAAATCGTCATGGACTGCTCTTTACCCGTAGCGGTATCTCGAGCAGATACATGCACGATTCCGTTGGCATCGATGTCGAACGTGACCTCGATCTGCGGAATTCCGCGTGGTGCTGGAGGCAACCCGGTGAGATCAAATGTTCCCAACTGCTTGTTGTAGGCAGCCATTTCTCGCTCACCCTGATACACCTGGATGGATACTGAGGGCTGATTGTCTTCCGCTGTTGTGAAAGTTTCCGAGCGTTTGGTCGGGATGGTCGTGTTGCGTTCGATCAGCTTGGTCATGATGCCACCCTTGGTTTCAATTCCCAGGGATAAAGGCGTTACGTCCAGCAAAAGAACGTCTTTTACGTCACCGCGAAGAACACCTGCCTGAAGTGCCGCACCAATGGCAACAACCTCGTCCGGATTAACGCCCTTGTTCGCATCTTTACCGGTCATTTCTTTAACCAGATCTGCAACTGCAGGCATACGAGTTGATCCACCAACAAGAACTACCTGATCAATGTCACTGATCTTGACACCTGCGTCTTTGACGACTGCTTCGAATGGTGCCTTGGTGCGCTTGAGCAGATCAGCTGTCAGTGATTCAAACTTGCTACGAGTGAGGGTCTCTTCAAGGTGAAGGGGTCCGTCAGCACTCGCGGTGATGTAAGGCAAGTTGATTGAGGTTTCGGTTGAACTCGACAGTTCAATCTTTGCCTTTTCCGCTGCTTCACGTAGACGCTGCACTGCCATCTTGTCCTTGGACAAATCAACACCGTGGGCGTTTTTGAACTGTGTGACCATCCAGTCAACGACAGCGTTGTCCCAGTCGTCACCACCGAGGTTGTTGTCGCCGCTGGTTGCTTTTACTTCAACGACACCGTCTCCGATTTCCAGCAGTGACACGTCGAACGTTCCACCACCAAGGTCGAAGACCAGAATTGTTTGTTCCTGGTCGCCCTTATCCAAGCCGTATGCCAATGCTGCGGATGTGGGCTCGTTGATAATGCGCAGAACATTGAGACCAGCAATTTCGCCAGCCTCTTTTGTTGCTTGGCGCTGTGCATCATTGAAATATGCAGGGACGGTGATTACTGCGTCCGAGACAGTGTCGCCGAGGTATGCCTCAGCATCACGCTTGAGTTTCATCAAGGTACGTGCACTGATTTCCTGGGGGGTGTATTTCTTGCTATCAATATCAACATTCCAGTTCGTGCCCATGTGGCGCTTAACGGAACGGATCGTGCGGTCAACGTTCGTCACTGCCTGGCGCTTGGCAACTTCACCCACAAGGACCTCGCCATTCTTTGCGAATGCGACAACCGATGGAGTGGTGCGAGCACCTTCTGCGTTTGCGATAACGACGGGTTCTCCGCCTTCAAGTACGGAAACCACCGAGTTGGTGGTACCGAGGTCAATTCCTACTGCTCTAGCCATTATTTGGCTCCTTCTTTCTTTGTTATGTGTCTGGACTTTCATAAAACCAATGGCTTTATTGTGCCCTACCGGAGATTAATAGTCAAATCGAGCGCATATTACTTGAGTCGGGGTGGCTCATAGGCTTCATAGTGAAGGCCCCTGGTAAATTCCAACGGGCCAATGAGGAGCTTTGGCTCTAGGCTTCGGGCTGATCTCAGATTGGGATTTTTTTCACAAAAGAAAGAAATGGTGTCCCATGGACGAAAAAGGCTTATTAGAACTCTGGAACGACAAGAGATCGCAAATCATCACAGCGCAAATGGCACCTACCCTCGTACTCATTTCGATTTTGGTCGTGTCTGCTCTGGGTTACTTCACTAGCGCCCCAGATTCAGCAAAATACTTGGCAATAGCCGTAGCTGCTGCCACTGGAATTCTTGCCGTAATCTCCCAATACGCTGCAATCCGCGAAGCAAAAGCACTCGTTGCCGACATTAATCAACTGAACACACCCAGTGCATTGGCGAAAAAGGTCGGGGAATCTGACGTCTTTCTTACCCTCACCTCAGTTGTCGTCGTCGCCCTCAGCTTGGCCATTTTCGCTCTCGTGATCTGGACCGTCTTGGCATAAGCGCACATTACTTGTAAATGAGGCCAAGAGATTTACCACGTCTTGGCCTCATTTGTTTGAGAAACTCAATGGGTGGTAGCTCGCAAGCAACTCAATCCTTAGGGAGGAGGTACGAACACGTTTCATTTCGTGAGGGAATTTGGACAAAGGTAACTCGCCTCAAGTAAGCAGGCCGATAGGCCTTTCCCCATCTCTGTGCGAGGGCACGAAACTATAGTGCGCCCTGAATTTCGCAGGCGCGAATTCGGCAGGCAGATGCTAGAGCGCATGGTTTGATGATAGGGAAATTGGCTACACCCAAATGCGCGAAGATGACTCCATAGTTATCAGTTATCGAGATTTCACACAAACAAAACCTTCGATAGTTACCGAAGCGGGTTCTGCGACTCCATCACCAAAGTTGAATTAGTTTGCGCTGGCGATCCATGTATTTTCTGCGTGCATCTAGCGCTTCATCGATTGACACTGGGCGAAATTTCGTCTTGGTGCCGGGTGAACTTTGGCCCACTAGATCCATGTCGGCACTGATCACCGTTCCAACTTGGGCATAACCCCCACCTGAAACAGCGTCTCTGTGCAAAATTATCGGCTCGGTACCAGCGGGAACCTGAATCGATCCGACTGGATATGGGGCGTCAGTAATGTTTGATGGGTCAGACCCGGCACCAAATGGCTGCTCGCGAGGAACCCACTCGAGGGTGTTGCCGGCATAACGAAAACCGATGCGGTCCGCGACCGTAGTTAACTGCCAGGGCTTGTCAATCAGAGCTGAAAGTCCATTTTCGGAAAGCCTGAAGTCGTAAAGGCCAAGTACGATTCGGACGTCGACCTCGCGGGAATGCACTGGCCGCATATCCTCTGGCACAGCCCGACCCGGTGTTCCGGCCAACTGCCCAATGGGAATGCTGTCACCCGCTAATAGGTTTCTACCTTCGAAACCTCCAATCGCCCCCAACGCATAGTGGGATCGGCTTCCTAAAACAATGGGTACGTTTAGCCCCCCGGCCACCGCGATATAAACGCGCGCACCCGCGGTAAAAATCCCAAAGGAAAGTACGTCGCCAGCGGCCACCTGTAGTGACTCCCAGCTTGGTGCAGCTGTGCCATTTATGAATACCGGGGCCTGCGCTCCCGTCACCGCAACCACACCTGGCTCCGTGAAACAAAGTTTCGGCCCCATGTAGGTCGATTCGAATACAGCCTCTCCCGGCCCGTTGCCTACCAGAATATTTGCGGCAATGGCGGCGTATCTATCAACTGCACCTGAGGGTGGGATGCCGACGTTATAAAAACCCTGCCGGCCTAAGTCTTGAATTGAAGTTGCAAGTCCCGGCTCAATTATTTCAACTGGCATTTAGCGCCCCGATCAATTTTTCGTTGTACAGGTCAGGAGAAGCTTCATACTCTTCTAGCACAAAAGAAACTGGCGCTTGTTTGTACCGATAAGTTCGGGCTTCAACAGCCGCCTCGATGGCTCGGTACTCTGGCTCGTCAATAGCCCGAAATTTTACGATGTCACCGGGCCTGAAAAAGATCATGGTCTCGGCAAAGTCGGGGAGTTTGTTTTCTGGGTCATAAATAGGAACGGGCGTAATTCCAAACATTTGGTAGCCCCCAGCCCCTCGCACGCTATAAATCGCACTGAAGCAGCCCCCGTGCCCGATGGTTTGTTTTGGGGTGTCGGTTCGGGGCCGCACGTATTTCGGAACCTGCAACTGACGCTCCTGCGGAACCATTTGAAAGAACCAGGGCAAACCAGCAACAAACCCGAGCATCGAGGTGATCCACGGGGCACCCGCGTGTGCCTCGATAAATGCTTCGACGCTTGGCAGGTTGTTTTGCGCGGCGGCAAACTCAAGATCCGTCATGTCTGGGGCTTGGTGCCGATCACGGAATCGGGAGCCGGTCTCATTTGTGTACGGGTCGTTATACCAGACCGGTACCTCACAAATTCGGGTCTCAATACCTCGCACTGCGCCATCGGCAAGCCGCATTTCAGCAGCTCGCACTATTTTCTCAACTTCATATGGATCAATTTCGTCTGGGTTGAAGCGCACCAAGAAGGAGGCATTGCCCGGGTAGATATCAGTTATGCCTGCGATGTTTTGGGCTTTGAGGTCACTACCTATCGCCATGGCTTGAAAATTTGCCCGCAGACTCATGGATTCCGACAACTGGACGACAAGGTGCTCATCGGCGCCCCACGTGTACCGGCTCGTCTCCATGCTAGTTGCGCTCATTTTCGTTCCTCCTCGAAAGCAGTATGGGCAGTGCCCGATCTGCGGGTCATGACTCCAAAAAAAGCGTATCGTAACTTCCGTCTATGAATCCTGGAGAATCAATTACTTCTAACAGGAAACTGGAAGTGGTCTTAACACCGACAACTTCCATTTCATGGAGAGCTCGACGCATTCGACTAAGTGACTCCTCACGTGTCCTGCCCCACGAAATGACCTTGGCCAACAGCGAATCGTAGTAAGGGGTGACGGTGTCACCGACCGTGAATCCGCTATCTATCCGGATGAATGGTCCTGACGGCAGATTGAACTTCTCAAGATAGCCCGGTGAAGGCATAAATTGGAAACTCGGATCTTCTGCATTTAGTCGTATTTCAATTGCATGGCCCCTAGCTAAAACATCCTCTTGGGTGAAGGACAGTTTTTCTCCCGCCGCCACGCGAAGTTGTTCAACCACTAAGTCGATCCCGGTCACGGCCTCGGTGATTGGATGTTCAACCTGAATTCTGGTATTCATCTCGATGAAGTAATAGCCCGAAGTCTTCGGTTCGTAGAGAAACTCAACCGTTCCTGCACCGTGGTACCCGACGGCAGCTGCGAGAGCCACTGCTGCGGAGCACATCTCCGCACGCACCGCCGCTGGAAGCAATGGGGCTGGTGTCTCCTCAATAAGTTTCTGGCGGCGGCGTTGCACGGAACACTCACGCTCACCCAAATGAACAAATGTTTCACCGTCACCAAATACTTGGACCTCAATGTGCTTCGCTCCAGTAACCATGCGTTCTAGATAAACTTCATCACTGCCAAAAGCCGCAAGTGACTCAGCCTGTGCAATGGGGATTAACGACCGAAGTTCAGATTCGTCAGCTGCAACCCGGATACCTTTACCGCCGCCACCCGCCGACGCCTTAACTACTAATGGGTACCCCGTTCTTGATGCAACTTCGACCGCTTCATCGACGCTCGCAACCGGCCCATTAGAGCCTGGGATTGTTGGCACACCGGCGGCCAAGGCTGTTTTAATTGCCTGCGCCTTATCGCCCATTTGGGTGATTGCACTCGGATTTGGGCCCACCCACGTTAAGCCAGAATCGATAACTGCTTGAGCGAACGCTGCACGCTCAGATAGAAAACCGTAACCGGGGTGGATAGCGTCGACTCCCGCCGACAATGCTGCATCGAGGATCAGTTGCTCATTTAGGTAGCTCTTACCGGCCGCAGCCGGGCCAATAACAATGCATGAATCCGCAGA
>CAMCYV010000032.1 GCA_945885645.1 Bifidobacterium breve
GCGACCTGGCTTAACGTGTCTGAGAGCGTCGGCAACGCATCGAGTCTGCACACTTCTGGGCGTGCAGCCAGGCGTGTAGTGGAGTCGGCTCGCGAGTCAATTGCTGAAGATTTAGGTATTAGGCCTTCCACCGTGATCTTTACGGGCGGAGGCACCGAATCGGACAACTTGGCCGTGAAAGGCTTGTATTGGGCACGTTGTTCGCAATTGGGTCAAAGCCAACTGACCATTGTCACTAGCGCGATTGAGCATCACGCCGTTCTTGATCCTGTTATGTGGTTGAGTCAACATGAGGGCGCAGCGGTTGAGTTTGCAAACACTGATCGGCAAGGCCGCGTCAGTTTGGTGGACATAGAAAAAGCACTTGTGCGCGGAGGAGTGGCACTGGTTTCCATTATGTGGGCAAATAATGAAATTGGCGCGATTCAACCCGTCCACGCGATTGCCGAGTTATGCAAGAAGTTTGATGTTCCATTTCACACTGACGCGGTTCAGGCTCTGGGTCAGCTTTCATTGGGGCTGGGTGAACTCGATGCCACCGCGGTGACAATCAGCAGCCATAAAATTGGCGGTCCGGTTGGGGTCGGCGCGCTTATCGTTGATCCATCCGCGAAATTCACGCCAGTTATGCATGGGGGCGGCCAGGAGCGAGAAATTCGGTCGGGGACATTTGATCCAGCATCAATCGCAGCATTCGCTGCAGCAATTCATTACTCGATATCAGATTTGAGTGAACATGCGGCAAGGCTGCGAGAATTGCAGGAGTACCTCATCGCCGCTGTAATGAGCGCGGTTCCGGAGGCAATACTCAATGGCCCGCCTGCAGGTGAGGACCGTTTGCCGAATAACACGCATTTTTCATTTCCTGGTTGCGAGGGTGACTCATTATTGATGCTCCTCGATGCTGCTGGCATTGATTGCTCTACGGGTTCCGCGTGCACTGCTGGCATTCCGGAACCAAGCCATGTCTTACTGTCTATGGGAGTTGATGAAAAGACGGCACGGGCCTCACTTCGATTTAGTTTGGGACGAGATAGTTCGAAAGAAGGTATTGACCAATTGGCTCAGGCTTTGCCTGGGGTAGTAGAGCGTGCACTTCGGGCAGGATCCGTGTCAGCATGAGTGCGATGCGCATTATTTCAGCGATGAGTGGTGGAGTCGATTCCTCAGTGGCGACAGCGCGCATGATTGATGAAGGCCATGAAGTGGTTGGGATTCATCTGGCACTGTCCCGCACCGACTCAAATGGAAAGAGCCGCGGGTGCTGCACCCTCGATGATGCGCGGGATGCTCGTCGAGTCGCGGACAAGTTAGGTATCCCCTTCTACGTGTGGGATTTTTCCACAGAATTCGCAGAGAGTGTGATGGATAACTTCCACTCTGAGTATGAGCTCGGACGCACACCTAACCCATGTTTGCGTTGTAATGAGAAAATCAAGTTCAGCGCCGTTCTTGATCGTGCCCTTGCGCTCGGCTTTGATGCGGTTGCCACCGGTCATTATGCGCAGATAGTGCACGGCCCAGGTGGAGTTGAACTGCATCGCGCAATTGACCCGCTCAAGGATCAGTCCTATGTTTTGGGAGTCTTAACCCAGAATCAATTGGCCCACTCATTGTTTCCGCTCGGTGGAGATACCAAGGTGCGGATCAGAGAGGAAGCGCTCGAGCGAGGCCTGATTACGGCGAAGAAGCCCGACAGCCACGATATTTGTTTTATTCCTGACGGAGACACAGCGGGTTATCTGGTTCGTAAACTCGGTGAGCAGCCTGGTGACATCACAGAGGCAACAACAGGGGAAGTTCTTGGTCGCCACAGTGGGACATTCACGGTAACCATTGGTCAACGGCGGGGGCTCAACTTGACCGTGCCTGCTGAAGACGGCGCTCCCCGATACGTCGTGGATATTGATCGTGAGAGCGGCACGGTGTTTGTTGGCGCTCCGGAACTACTTGACGTCGACTTCATTCGCGCCATCAATCCCATCTGGGCGGGCGCTCCCCTGGGGGAGGCGGCCGCTGATGTAAGTGCTCAGGTACGTGCTCACGCTGAACCAGTCTCGGCAAGTGCCTATGTCAATGGCGGTGAGCTCTTTATAAACCTGCATGAACCGATCAGAGGATTAGCACCAGGTCAGGCTGCGGTCATTTACTCCGGTACCAAAGTTCTAGGATCTGCGACGGTTGCCAGCACCAACCGGGTCGGTAAGCAGAGCGCACTTCATGGAAGTTGAAAGTGTCTAATGCAAGGGCTTCAGCGTTAGGCGTTCTGCCGGGAATATCTGCCCAAGAAGCTGCTCAGGTTGTTGCGGGTGAATTTTCCGATGCCCTATTTTTGCCGGTGTTGCCCGAGCGTGGACCGGGGGCAGACCCTGTTGGGCGCACGGCTGGACTGCTCAGTTCAGTAAGTAGTGATTTTTCGACCACCGTTGTTCCATCAGGTTGGCAGATTTCGCGAACTCCGGGCATTGATATGCAACGGGCTCATGATTTTCTTCGACAAGATCAAGACGCCATTGAAGAGCATGCGCATGGATTTTCTCAGAGGTTTACCTGCACGGTCGTAGGGCCGATCAGCTGGTGCGCAAAGGTCGAAAGCGCAGCGGGGGAAAGTCTCATTCGTGATCTTGGAGCGGTATCTGAAGTCTCGCTGGTACTTGCAGAAGCCGTGCGCGCGCACGTTCATTTAGTTCAAAGGATTTTTCCCAATGCCCAACTAACAATTGCCCTTGAAGAACCCTACGCGGCTGCTGCATGTGCTGGAACGATTCCAACGGCGAGTGGGCTCAACAGTTATGTCAATATTGATCGGGCGCGCATCCTGGAATTCTGGGACCCACTCATCACACTTGCTAAGGATTTATCCATCGGATTCGGGGTTTCCCTTGGTGTGGACAACGAGCTCTTTATCGAACCATTGTTGAACGCGGGTGCGAACACCTACTTTGACATGGCCGAAAGCAATTGGCTAGGTGATGTCATTGATAAGAAGCGCACAACATATTGGGCAATCAAACCCGGGCTCACGGTGCGAGAAAATGCGCTCGACATCGCCCATCGAATCACGAGCCTCGGATTTTCTTTGAGTGAGACCGCAGGTTCATTGATTGTGGTCCCACAAACGGCTTCGGTTTCACGTGATTGGGTCTCGGCGCGGTCTGCTATCAGTGCTGTACGGGAAGTTGTAGATTTGTTAAATGACGAGGATCGGCTTTTGGGTGAGTGAGTCACTATTGAGCGAAATGCCATGGCTGTGAAATCACCTGTAGGGGATCCACCAAAAAGGGCAGCGCAGCGCTGGCAAGAACTCGTGGAAGTGATCAATCATGCCCGGAGTCAGTACTCCCTGAAGGAAAGCCAGACGCTATCCGATGCAGAATACGACGCCTTGTTCGTCGAACTCGTTGCTCTTGAAGACAAATACCCCATATTGGCCACGGGGGATTCACCCACGCAAACGGTGGGGGGACTTAGATCCGAGCTCTTTGACCCGGTCGTTCATCTTGAACCTATGTATTCCCTGGACAACTCCTTTAGCGCGGAGGAGCTCAGCGCCTGGTGTGACCGGGTGAGTGGTGCCCTTGAGGTAAATCCGGAGTATCTGTGTGAATTGAAAATTGACGGTCTAGCAGTAGATGCCGTGTATCGAGATGGTGAACTGGTTTCGTTAGCAACCAGAGGTGATGGATCAACTGGCGAAGACGTAACAGTAAATGCAGGATTCATCGCATCAATTCCCAAAACACTGAATGGGAAATCTGTTCCAACATTATTGGAAGTGCGCGGCGAAGTCTTTTATCCCCTAGCGGCCTTTGATGTGATTAACAATGAACAGGTGGCAATGGGAAAGCCTTTGTTTGCAAATCCACGGAATGCGGCTGCGGGCGCCTTGCGTCAGCGGATTGACAAACGGGAGCGAGAGGTGCAGGAAGCGAAAACTCCTGAGCGTGCGGCGAAACTAACTCAGGATCTCAATGCGGCAGTTGCGCGACTGTCGGGTTTGCAGTTCACCGTGCATGGCTTCGGTGCCCACGACTCCAAGATTTTGAGTGAAGCCCAGACGCAAAGTGAAGTGTATGAATTCATCTCGAAGTGGAGCTTGCCAACAACATCCCATGCGCGAGTGCATGCAAACTTCGAAGAAGTTTTGGGATTCATCGAGTATTTCAGTGACCACCGCACCGAAGTGAGTTTTGATATTGATGGTGTTGTTGTGAAGGTCAACGGTCTCATAGATCAAGAGTTGCTGGGATTCACATCTCGCGCGCCGCGGTGGGCTATGGCGTTTAAGTACCCACCCGAAGTTGTCCGAACGCGTTTACTTGACATTGAAGTCAGCGTTGGTCGCACGGGTCGAGTGACCCCGTATGCAGTTATGGAGCCGGTGCAGGTTGCGGGAACGACCGTGTCTATGGCTACATTGCACAACCCCTTTGAAGTCGAGCGAAAAGGCGTCCTCATCGGGGACATGATTTTTTTGCGAAAAGCTGGGGAGATCATCCCTGAAGTTATGGGACCCGTGATTGAGGAGCGAGACGGAACCGAAGTCGCATTTGTCATGCCCGAGTTTTGCCCTGAATGTGGTTCACCGGTTGCTCCCGAAAGTGAAGGCGATAAAGATCTTCGTTGCCCGAATGCCCAGGGGTGCCCCGCTCAATTGCGTGAGCGTCTATTTCATATTGGTTCTCGTGGAGCACTCGACGTCGAGGGTTTGGGAGAAAAGGCCGCTCAAGCATTATTGGTCAGCGGTGTACTCACGAACGAGGCTGAGCTTTTTGATCTCAACCCTGAAAAACTGTTGGCAAGTAGTTTTTTTGTGAATTCCCATAAAGGCTCGGAAGCAATCGGGATCAATAAGGCGGGTGAAACTCTCCTCTCTCAATTGCAGAAGGCAAAAACGGCACCCTTGTGGCGTTTTTTGGTCGCCTTGAGTATTCGACATGTGGGTCCTACCGCTGCCAAAAAACTGGCTCGGGCATTTGGGTCACTTGAATTAATTGAAGCGGCTTCAGTGGAAGAGTTATCCGCTGTTGACGGTGTAGGAGAGCGAATCGCTGATAGCATCATTGAGTTTTTTGCAACACCGTGGCGCCAAGATGTGGTTGCAAGTTGGCGGGCTGCTGGCGTTGACTTCGCCGACCAGCAGAGTTCCCCAGATAATCAGTCGTTACCCCTAAGCGGAAAAACAATTGTGATCACCGGTTCCATTCCGGGCTATACCCGTGATGGAGCCCAAGAGGCAATCTCCTCACTCGGTGCGACGGTTGCCGGGTCGGTGTCCAAAAAGACCGACTTGGTGGTTATCGGCGAAAAAGCTGGGTCCAAGGCGGATAAAGCGCAGAGTCTGGGGGTTCCCACAACCGGTTTTGATGGCTTTCAACTACTACTGCGCGGAGACTTCGATGGAGCCCTCATTAGTAATCCAGGGTGACGTACCGTGATCGTGTAGACGTGGCGCTCAATAGACTTGCACCATGACGGATGCTGCAGCAAACGGAATCGATCAAGATCTCGTGGTGCATTTGGGCAAGCTTGCCAGACTTGAACTCACGGACGTCGAGGTGGAGCATTACACGCTGCAACTGGAGCAGATTTTAGGCGCAATTACCTCTATTAGTGAGGTGGCTGCCGACGACATCCCGCCCACATCCCACCCGATCCCTATGGTGAATGTTTATCGCGAGGACGTCGCCATACCAGGGCTTCTGCAAGAAGACTTTGTGCCAGGCGCTCCTTCATTTGAAGATGATCGATTCAGGGTCCCCAGAATTTTAGGTGAACCCACATGAATGATTTGATCCGTCAAAGCGCAGCAACACTCGCTACGGCGATCGCTCGCAAAGAAGTTTCGAGTGAGGAAGTAACTCACGCGCATCTCGATCGAATCTCTGAAGTTGACGAGCGAGTCCACGCATTCCTCTTTGTCGACCCAGACGCCTCGATTGCGCGAGCACGTGAAGTTGATCAACAGATTGCGAAAGGTGAACTTTCTTCGCCACTTGCGGGTGTCCCCATCGCCCTCAAAGATCTGCTGGCCACAAAGGGAGTCCCGACAACGTGTGGGTCTCGGATTTTGGAGGGGTGGCGCCCTCCCTACAACGCAACCATTGTTGACAAACTCCATGCCGCGGGTGTGGTGTCGTTGGGTAAGACCAACATGGATGAATTCGCTATGGGTTCTTCTACCGAGCACAGTGGATACGGGCCGACCCACAATCCTTGGGATTTGGAGCGAATCCCCGGAGGCTCTGGGGGTGGTTCTGCTGCGGCGGTGGCCAGCTTCGAATCACCGCTCGCGATCGGCACCGACACTGGCGGCTCGATTCGTCAGCCTGCAGCGGTAACGGGGACAGTTGGCGTAAAACCTACTTATGGTGGAGTGTCCCGGTATGGAATCGTGGCCCTTGCTTCTTCGTTGGATCAGGCAGGTCCTTGCGCGCGCGATGTAATGGACACCGCTTTACTGCATTCAGTGATTGCTGGCCATGACCCGCGTGATTCAACTTCGATTAACGCTCCCGTGCCTGACTTCGTGGCAGCCGCGCTCAAAGCTGACGTCCGCGGCATGAAAATTGGGGTCATCAAGGAATTGCAAGGGGAGGGTTTTCAGTCCGGAGTCCTAGAAAGATTTAACCAATCACTTGAAATCTTGACCGAACTCGGTGCTGAAATAGTAGAAGTGTCCTGTCCACATTTTCAGTACGCATTGGGTGCCTACTACTTGATCCTGCCCTCCGAAGCCTCGAGCAACCTTGCCCGCTTCGACGGAATGCGGTTCGGTATTCGGGTCGATGATGGTAAAAACCGCTCGGTGGAACAAGTGATGGGCGCAACGCGCGAAAAGGGATTCGGTGCTGAAGTGAAACGCCGCATCATGCTGGGGACCTACGCCCTGTCCAGTGGTTATTACGACGCCTACTATGGCCAGGCGCAGCGAATTAGAACACTGATCACGCGAGACTTTGAAGCAGCGTTTTCCAAGGTTGACGTACTTGTTTCCCCTACCTCTCCTATCACAGCTTTTAAGATTGGGGAGAAGCTCGACGACCCACTCGCTATGTATCTCAATGATATTGCCACCATTCCGGTGAATCTCGCGGGAAATTGCGCAATGTCACTTCCGATCGGACTCGCTTCAGAAGATGGCCTCCCCGTTGGATTGCAAATAATTGCTCCCGCCATGGCCGATTCATTGCTCTACCAAGTCGGTTCAGCACTTGAGAGTGCATTGGTTGATCGATGGGGCGGACTGTTGATCTCGGAGGCGCCATCATTATGACGACCGAATACAACGCCGTAATCGCAGAGTTTGATCCAATTATTGGGTTGGAAACCCACATTGAATTGGGTACCAATTCAAAGATGTTTTGCTCATGCTCAGCCCAATTTGGTGGTGAACCCAATACTTTCGTATGCCCCGTATGTCTAGGTATGCCGGGAAGCATGCCGGTTGTTAACCGGGTAGCGGTTGAGTCGACAATTCGCATGGGCCTTGCACTGAATTGCTCGATTGTTCCATGGTGCCGATTCGCGCGAAAGAATTATTTCTACCCTGATATGCCTAAAAACTATCAAATCTCCCAATATGACGAGCCTTTATGCATCAATGGGTATCTCGACGTCACCGTTGCGACCGAAGAAGGTCCACAAATTTTTCGGGTGGAAATCGAGCGCGTGCACATGGAAGAGGACACAGGCAAGTTGCTCCATGCCGGTGGCGCCGGTCGCATTCACGGTGCGACGCACTCACTCGTCGACTACAACCGGGCTGGGATCCCATTAATTGAGGTTGTTACTAAGCCGATTCTTGGCACTGGGGTCCTAGCGCCGGAAGTTGCGAAGGCTTATGTCGCTGAGCTGCGGGACCTCATGCGAGCACTTGGTGTATCTGACGTCCGCATGGAGGAGGGTTCCCTGCGCTGTGATGTCAACGTTTCTCTGAGTCGGCCAGGGGAGGAGTGGGGAACTCGAACCGAAACCAAAAACGTGAACTCACTGCGATCTGTTGAGCGGGCTGTTCGAACCGAAATGCTTCGTCAGGCGGACCGATTGCGCTCAGGTGAGCGGATTATTCAAGAAACGCGGCATTTCAATGAAGAGACCGGGGACACGACATCGGGTCGATCGAAAGAGCAGGCCGAGGACTACCGGTATTTCCCCGAGCCAGATCTTGTTCCGATAGCGCCGAGCGAGGCGTGGATTGAGCAGTTGCGTGGGACGTTGCCCGAAATTCCTTCCGTCCGTCGTGCCCGACTGCAATTGGACTGGGGCATCACAGATTTCGACATGCAAAGCCTGGTCAACGCCGGTGCCCTTGAATTGATCGTGGCTTCAATTGATGCGGGAGTGCAGCCAGCTGCAGCACGCAAGTGGTGGACGGGGGAATTGACCAGGGTCGCCAATGAGCGCAACTGCGAGTTGGAGGAACTATCCGTCACCGCCAATGACATAGCTGAGATTGAAAAATTAATTTCTGCGGGTGAACTCACGGACAAGATGGCACGGTCTGTATTTGAAGGGCTACTTGATGGCGAAGGCAGCGTGTCGCACATTGTGAGCAAACGTGGTCTCGTTGTGGTCAACGACGATGCTTCACTCATTGCTGCAATCAACGTAGCTTTGGCTGATGCACCTGACGTTGCAGAAAAGATTCAGGGTGGAAAGATTGCAGCAGCAGGATCAATAGTGGGTGCGGTAATGAAAGCAACTCAAGGCCAAGCAGATGCAGCGAAGGTGCGCACTCTCTTACTTGAGCAACTTGGGGTAACGGAATAGGGGCTCAAATGACAAATATGAAACCACGAAGCGGCGAAGTAACCGACGGTCTTGAGCGGGCACCAGCTCGGGGAATGCTGCGGGCGGTTGGCATGGGCGACGACGACTTCCCAAAGCCGCAAATTGGGATCGCTTCTAGTTGGAATGAAATCACGCCGTGCAACCTGTCATTGGAGCGACTTGCGAAGTCTGCCAAGGAAGGAGTCTTCCAAGCGGGTGGTTTTCCCATGCAATTTGGAACCATTTCAGTCTCTGATGGTATTTCCATGGGCCATGAGGGTATGCATTTCTCTCTTGTGAGCCGCGAAATTATTGCTGACTCAGTTGAAGCTGTTATGCAGGCCGAACGACTGGATGGAATGGTGACGTTTGCGGGTTGTGACAAGTCCCTGCCCGGGATGCTTATGGCGTCCGCTCGAATTGATGTCGCATCCGTGTTCGTTTATGCCGGCTCAATATTGCCGGGATTCGTGAAACTCGAGGATGGAACGGAAAGAGACGTCACAATCATTGATGCTTTTGAAGCGGTTGGAGCATGCTCTCGCGGCCTCATGTCGCGTGAAGACGTTGATCGAATTGAACGTGCCATTTGTCCCGGTGAAGGAGCTTGCGGCGGAATGTATACCGCGAACACGATGGCGAGCGCGGCAGAAGCCATGGGAATGTCACTACCAGGTTCAGCTGCCCCTCCCGCCGTTGATCGTCGCCGTGATGGATTCGCCCGCAAATCGGGTGAGGCCGTAGTCGAACTGATTCGTCAAGGAATTACAACGAGGGACATCATTACCCGTCAGTCTCTCGAAAACGCGATAGCGATACTCATGGCATTCGGCGGATCGACCAATGCGGTACTCCACCTACTGGCTATCGCTCACGAGGCTGAAGTCGAATTGAATATGCATGATTTCCACCGGATCGGTTCGAAAGTCCCGTTACTCGCAGACGTAAAGCCCTTCGGTCGTTACGTCATGAGTGACGTCGATCGGGTCGGTGGCGTCCCTGTTGTTTTACGCGCACTCCTGGATGCTGGACTGATTAATGGCGATTGCCTCACGGTAACCGGCAAAACTATGGCTGAGAACCTCAGCGATATCAATCCACCGGATCCTGACGGGGACATTTTGTACGCCTCCAAGAATGCAATTGCTACTACGGGTGGGATCACGATTCTTGGCGGGTCCTTGGCGCCCGAGGGTGCTGTTGTGAAAAGTGCGGGGGTGCCTGTTGACAAATTCGAAGGGAAAGCCCGCGTTTTTGAGAGAGAACAAAGCGCCATGGCCGCCTTGGAAGACGGAACAATCAAAGCTGGAGATGTAGTCATCATCCGCTACGAGGGCCCCAAGGGTGGACCTGGAATGCGGGAAATGCTCATGATCACCGGGGCGATTAAGGGCGCTGGCCTTGGCAAAGAAGTTCTCCTGATCACCGACGGGCGATTTTCTGGGGGCACAACTGGGCTATGTGTTGGACACGTCACGCCGGAGGCCGTTGATGGAGGCCCGATCGCGCTAGTTGTAGAGGGGGACCTGATATCCATTGACCTCAGCGCTCGCACCCTGGATTTGCATGTCGACCCAGCAGAATTAGAGCGTCGAAGGGCGGCTTTTGTCCCATTGCCTAATCGGTACACGCGTGGAGTACTGGCCAAATATGCCAAATTGGTGGGATCGGCCTCATTCGGCGCTGTGCTTGACTAACCTTGACGAAGCCCCTGATGACAACGGCGTGTTGACAGGTTAAGGTTATGCCGTGTTACACACATCAGTCGTAGTTATTAGGCGCACGGGCTAAGCAGCAGCCAGTATCCGTGCGCAGCCCTCCGCTACCCTTAGGGGTCGGGGGGTTTTGCATTAAT
>CAMCYV010000033.1 GCA_945885645.1 Bifidobacterium breve
GAGGTCACCCTCTGGGCGTTCGCTTGGTCGTCCCACAAATTAGGGACGGATGCCTCAGCCTCTAATTCGGTGATTTTTTCCAGCATGCGGGGCACGTCGAGCACCGTGCCAATGCTGCTCACTTTGGTTGCTAACTCGTTCAGGCGTTCCTGAACCTCAAGTGATGGCACGACCCAACTTTACGAGTTAAGCGCCAGCGTGAGCCTTATGGGGCGTAATCCAACCTCGCCGAGGCGCTGGCCGTAACGGGATCAAAAGGCAGGGAATCAAAGAATGCGAGGCGTAAGGGTGCGTTAAGGGTGACGAGCACGGATCTGCCGTCGGGTTCGATTTCAATATTCGTCAGGGCAATCTCTGAATCAGCCGTCATGGCGACCGCATGGGTTTTGGCAATGTCGAGTACCTGGGCCGAATTGAGTCTTGTGGCTTGACCCGCTCCAGTTCGGTAGTACTGCTCAATGTCGATTCCCTGGGCCCCCGCGAGTGCAATCGAGTCGGCGATTGATTGCAATTCGCGTTGTTGAATAAATGCGCTGGCGCTGTCTGTTACTACCGCGAGTGCAAGTAGACACACACCGATCATGCCGATCCCCAGCAACATGATGCTGCCTTCTTCGCTTTTCACGAAGATCCAGCTTCACGGTACTGGTCGACAAGGAGAGTGGCTTTGGCGGTGACGGGCAAAGTGAGCGGATCTGTTGAACCCCAGCGGGGCACAAACGGCAAGGGAACCTGGGTTGTGACTACTAATGAAACGCTCCCACCCGGAGTGAGACATGAGATGTGATCGCACGTGATTGCAATCTCTGGGTTTGATTCGCTGAGTCCGTAGTCAGCGAATGCTTGGTCTGTAGCAATGCGTGCTCTTTGATTTCCTGATGAATTACTAGTGCTGGTAACAAATGCTCTTGCTCCTTCCCTCGCCGCTTGATGGGACGCGAATTGGGCAGCATTAAGGGTCAACACGGTGATCGCTATGTAAATCAGTGGCAAAATAATGGCGACTCCCACCACGATGAATTCAATCGAGGCGCTCCCCCGGTCAGACTCACTCGGCGAGCGCATGACCCGTGAGTTTCATCGATGTTGGTCCATAAAAACCCAGTAGTGGCAGTTCCGTTTCCACGACTACAGCGAACATGTCATTTGCTCCTGCGGTGACTCGAGAAGCTCTTATGCTTTGCACTGCCGTTCCCGCGATATTGCTTTCCAAGATGGATCTGGTGCGTGACTCCGCTCGAGCCAAATCACCATCCACCAATGCTGCGACGCGTGCACCCTCAATCGCAGCGCTTGTAATCACGGTTCTAACGTGAATTGCCAGCATCAATTGCAATACAGCAAGCGCCACCAACATAAGCAACGGAGCAACGAGGGCAAATTCAACACTCGCATTTCCGCGATCAGAAGTGAATCGATCACGGAAGTTAAGCGGAGACACTCGAGATCGCTCGGTCCAGGATTCCCGTGAGTTGGTCATCAGCGATCAGCCAGATTGCCGTCACCAGTCCTGCAGTCATGACAGCGACGAGTACCCAGCCTGGGACATCTCCACGCTCATTTGCCAATTTAGTAAACAGCTTGCCCAATAACAGTTCGATTTTCATTTCGCACCTTTCGTTGTGTTGTCATTAGTTTTTTAGGGAACAAGAACTTCGAGTCCACGCATTGCCGGAAATAGAGCGATCACAATCACGGTGGGCAGGATGAAAAACACGACCGGGACCAACATGACGACGTCTTTCTTTCCCGCCAACTCAATCAAGTGCTGTCGTTGTTCATTCCGCGTATCAGCCGCCTGAGCGCGAAGCACCCCACTCAATGGCGTACCGCGTTCGATTGCGATCACCAAGCCTGCGACGAACCGTTCCACGCAGCGAGATCCAGTTCGATCAGACATGGCTTGAAGTGCGTCAGTGAAGGAGCTCCCCGCTTTAATTTCTGCCACACACGTTTGCAGTTCATGTGCCAGATCACCACTACCTAGGTGCGCAATCCGCGTCAATGCGGCCAGGGATGTCTCCCCCGCTGTCACGGAGAATGCAAGCAGTTCGGCGAGATCAGGGAATTGAGCATCAATTCGCTGTACCCGCTTGTTCCCAAGTCCCGATATATGTCTTTCATGCACAAGGAAACCGATTCCGATTCCGATTGTTGCGGTTAACCCAATGGTTATTGGATTCGATCCTCGCGAGATCGACCACATGCCGATCACAATGCCTGCAACTAAGCCCAGTGCCACCCAGGAGATTTGTTCCCAGCGAAAGCGCGCCAGATCCGCATTGCGCTCTCCCGTGGTTTTCCCGGCCTTGCGTAATCTCTCCATCAATTTATCAGCGTTGCCAAATCGGGAAAGCCACTCTGAATTGGGACTGATTAAGACCCGTAAAGACGCTAATGCTCCCGACTTGCTTTCAGTGGGCATGAGCACATTGAGTTGCGGAACACTGCCATGGGTTGCTCGGATCACTCGCGCCGAAATAGTCATTGGGGTTAATGAGCGGTACCGGGTGATTGCAATGAGAACACCACTTGCCGCCATGAGACCAAGGAGTGAGCCGATGATTGAGGCACTCATGCTGGTACCTCAAAGACAACTCGCGATTGCTTGGGCAACGCGCCAATGCGCAGCATGATTCGATAAGCAATAAATGAGACTGCCGCAGCGCCAAGGAGAACTATCGCGCCCATTCCGGTTCGAAATGCTGCAACCGCATCGGGTCTCGTGCACAACATGGCCAAGGTAAGCCATGGGGCAGCGATCGACATGCGAGCAGCAGAGATCGTCCAGCTTTGTCTCGCTTCAATGTCTCCGCGCGTGATTGCATCACTGCGCAGAAGAGCACTCAGCGTGCGCAACACCTGCCCAAGATCTGTTCCACCCACTTCATAGGCAATGCGCAACGCGGAAACAACTCGATCAGCAACAGGGTCGCCTAGCCGTTCCTGCAAAGCATTCAGGGCTTGACCAAATGAACCCGTTGAGCGGTAGTAATCGCAGAAGTGCACGAATGCATATCTCAGCGACGCGGGTCCATTTATCGCCAAATCGGCTACCGCTTCCGGCAGGGACATTCCGGCCCGCACCGAGGAAGCTAGTGAATCAACCGCGTCGGGCCAGCTTGTGCGCAAAGCCCTTGACCTGATTTTTACCCGGCGCTTGAGGCTGAAGATCGGTATGAAGGTTGCTCCTACAGCGGCCATTAAGGCAACCATCGGTATTGACGTAATAATGAGGGCAATTGAACCTGTGACCAACGCTGCAATTCCCATCGTTGTGTAAACGGTTCCCGCGGTCACATTAGGTAACCCGGCAGCTTTGACCAATGTTCCCGCGTAACTTTCTTTGCGCACCCGCACAGGTCGGTTCCCGCTGAATGACAGGAATATGAGTAACACGCCGATTCCTACCGTCAGCCCAAGCACGGCGCCCATCAGGCAACGCCATGAAGTGGCTTCTGCGCATACAAGATGCTGGTCAGATCAAATCCGTGGGCAACAAATCTTTCTGGGTGCGGTGGGTAACCACCCTTTCGCGCTAGGCCAGCTCCTTCATCTTTGAAAATCGTGCTCATTTCCACAATATTGTTTTCAACACGACCGGTGAGACCTGAAATTTCAGTGATGCGCCTTTGACCACTGGGATCAGTAGCGGCGTGAATTACTAAATCAACAGCCCCCGCGACGGTTGGCACAACAAAGTCACCGGGAATATTCGCGCCCGCAAGCAACGGGAGTGTGCAAAGTTTGGTGACCGCTTCACGGGCGCTGTTTGCGTGCAATGTTGAGAGTGAAGGCATACCCGAGTTCATAGCGATGAGGAGGTCAAGGGACTCGCCTTGGCGAACTTCACCGACAATCAAACGAGTGGGTCTCATTCGCAGTGCTTCACGAACGAGCCTACGAAGTGGGATTTCACCGGTTCCCTCCAAACTTGCATCACGCGTTTGCATGGCGATCCAGTCTGGGTGGTCAATGTGGATTTCGAAAACTTCTTCGCAACTGATCACGCGTTCATGGTGTGGAACACAACCAAGGAGGGCATTGAGCAATGTGGTTTTACCCGCCTGCGTACCACCAGCCACCACAATGTTGAGACCGCATTTAACAGCAGCGTCAAGAAAAGCGGCAGCTTGCTGGTTCAGCGTTCCTAGAGTTACCAGGTCAAAAATAGTTTTAGGGCGAACGATGAATCGCCGAATATTGACCGACCAATGTTTTTGGGTTATCTCAGGGATCACAACATGCAACCGACTGCCGTCAGAGAGGACCGCGTCAACGAAGGGTTGAGACAGATCAAGGCGGCGCCCTGAAGTTCGAAGCATTCGTTCAACAAGTTCACGTACCTGCTCCGGAACCAGAATGACTCCGGTTAGTTCACTGCGGCCACCGCGAGCGATAAAGACTCGACTAGGTTCATTGATCCAGATTTCTTCAACCGTTGGGTCATCAAAAAACTTTTGCAGCGGGCCATAACCGGAAATTTGATGATGTATTTCAATTACTAATGCGGGGACGTCGATTATTGATCCACCCGCGAATAGATCAGAGACACTTTCCTGGATCAAGTGAAGAACCTGAGCGCTATCAATCACCGGATCAAGATCAAGGATCCGAATCTGCTCGCGAACCCGCGACTCAATGATGTGTGAATCAATGCGTCCTGATTCCATGTTTGCCCCTTCAGTTTGCCCCTTTGGGGGCGAGCAATCAGGGTAAGTCGAATCAGGGCACTAAATGAAGTGGTGATTTTTACACTGTGGATAACTCAATCACAGCAGGAAACGATCCCATGCGGCCTTGACGAATTCGGGTTGCTCTGACTGAGCCATGTGACCCGTGTCCGGCAGAACCACGACGTGTGCATTAGGAAAGTGTTTCGTGAATCGATGTGCGTTCTTGGCACTGACCAATACGTCTTCACGACCGTAAATTCCCAGAGTGGGAGCTGTGACTCGCTCGGCGAGCTTCCACGGACGGTTGGGACCGACCAGATCGGTGTTCGTTTTGAACAGACCACGAAGTGATCGAAGGAAAGCATCACTGTTGTAGGTGAGATGATCTCGTTCTCTTAATTCCTCCACCGCTTCAGCCATTCGGACTCGTGAAAACTGATCAGGTCGGGCGGTGCAACCATCGACTGTCGCCTGAACGCGAACTTCCGCGGGCATCTGAAGAAATCTTGGGATCAATCTCTCTCCAACTCCGGGGAGAGAGATTGCTGGCAGATGGACATTGCCCTTTGTCGCATAAAGACTTGGAAACGCCGGTGAAATCAGGGTCAGTGAACGCACCAGTTCAGGTTTGCGAGCAGCCAATTGCAGCGCGACCGCACCTCCGAGTGAGTTGCCGAAAAGATCAACAGGCCCAAGATCCTTATCCACGATGAACTCCGCGATGGCCCGCGCATGGCCAGATGGCGTGTAATCACCATCACGCGGGGGTGGTGACATACCGAACCCGGGAAGATCAATCGCGAATCCAGTTAGTTGCTGCTCGAGAGCCAGCATCAAATCCGTCCAGTTAAGCGAGGAGCCACCAAGGCCGTGGAGAAACACACCCACTCGGTCAGGGGCAAAGCCTGACGTTGCTGTGCTTCGATAGGAAATAGTTCGCTTGGAGAGAAACTCGATATTGCGCGGGTATGCGTGCCGGGCCTCAATGCGTGGGGAACTGGGAGCGAGCATACATAAAGAGTACACCACAATTAATTCCCAATGCAAAGTAGACTGACCACATGGTTGCAGCGGCATGGGTTGAGGAGTCTGTTTCGCGGACGTCGCGCTTGCCTAAATCGCAACGTCGGGAGCAACTTATGGCCGTCGCCCGTTCGGTCTTCGTTGACCAGGGGTACCACACCGCGAGCATGGATATAATTGCCGACACCGCCGGTGTTTCAAAGCCACTTCTCTACCAGCATTTCCCCAGCAAGTTGGACCTCTATTTAGCGTTGCTCGACGCCGGCATCGACGACTTACTAGCGAAATCAGACGCCTCATTGCGTGATATCACCGACAACAAACTGCGCGTTATCGCTACCGTGCAAACCTACTTTGAATTTGTTGACGACCCCCAAGACGCCTACCGACTCGTCTTTGAATCAGACCTTAATAACGAACCTCAAGTCCATGAACGCCTTGAACGACTTGAACGCGAAGTTATTAAACGTATTGCCACCGTTATCAAGGCAGACACGGGCCTTAGTGAAAGCCAGGCAACATTGCTCGGCGCCGGACTGCACGGAATGGCTCAAGTTGCCGCCACGAATTGGTTGCGTGATCCGACCCTTCCCCGAGAAGACGCCGCAGAATTAGTGTCCATGCTCTCCTGGCGCGGTATCCGTGGATTCCCGCTCTCGCATCCACCCGAATAGTCCAACCGCTAATTCAATTTCTACAACCAATATCTACACACCAACAGCTAAGAAAGGTACATCATGGACGTCAACATTGGAGTTCAACATGTTGCGCGCGACATTTCACTTGAGACCGACGAAAGCGCCGAATCAATCACCGCCAAGGCAACAGAGGCAATTGGCTCGGGTTCACTTTTGAGCTTGACCGATACAAAAGGTCGAGTTGTGCTCGTTCCCGGTAGCAAGATTGCCTACATCGACCTTGGTCCAGCAGCCGGCCGTCGCGTTGGGTTTGGCAAATAGTATTAGGCAGCTAAACCAAGATCGGCCATGCGCCGTGAATGGCTCTCAGTGAGTCGCGCCAACATGCGACCAATTTCAGCCAGATCAGCGCCTGGCCGGTCAACCCCACCAATAATGAGTGCGGCTAATGCATCACGCTCTGCCGCAACCCGCTGCGCTTGGGACAACGCTTCACCCACAAGCCTGCGCCCCCATAATGCCAAACGCCCTGCAACTTTAGGGTCCTCTTCGATTGCCGCGCGGATTCGTTCAACAACATAAGCTGCTTGAGTGAGGTCATCGCACACCTCCAGCACCAATTCACGGGTTCGCGGGTCGACATAGGAAGAAATCTCCCGATAGAAGTCAAGCGCGATTCCATCACCCACAAAAGCTTTCATGAGCCCCTCGAGCCAGTCGGTTGGTTTGGTCTTGGCGTGGAATTCTTCCAAGGTTTGCCGGAAAGGCTCCATTGCAATTTCAGGATCGGCGCCCAGTTCTACGAGTCGATTGCGCAATAAAATGAAATGACGGAACTCGGTAGTGGCCAACTCCCCCATGGACGCTTTATCAGCAAATGATGGCGCCAGAATGCTGTCCGCGGCCATTCGCTCAAATGCGGTGAGTTCACTCACGGCCAGCACCGCGAGGAGATCAACCACCGCCGCCCGATATTGGGGGTCATTGGCTAACTCTTGCTCAATCGACTCCTGGGACATCGGTCCGAATCAACTCCGCTCGCATGTGGGTGTCGCACTTGCCTAGGGCTAGCCAAGCACCATAAGGGTATCGGGGTACCATAAAACCATTGAGCCACTCGCTCATGATCCCCGAAGCGGGCAGTTTCCCGCCTCATTAACACTGGAGTTCTTCTGTCAACCACCATCGAAAGTCTGCCGGAAAATCCGGCTGAACACACGCCGGCCCAGCCCAAATCATTTGCTGAACTAGGCGCGCACCCAAAAATTGTTTCTGCACTCTCCGCAAAAGGGATCGACTTTGCCTTCCCGATTCAGGAAATGTGCATGTCAATGGCCCTTGATGGCCGCGACATTATTGGCCAAGCCAAAACGGGAACAGGTAAAACACTCGGCTTCGGCGTTCCGCTGCTACAACGGATGAGCATTCCTGGTGGCTTATCACCACAGGCACTTGTTGTCTGCCCAACCCGCGAACTCGCTTCACAGGTTGCATCGGATCTAACAATTGCCGGCAAGGATCTCGGGGTTCGTGTTCTCGCCGTGTACGGCGGCCGCGCAATTGAACCGCAAATTGATGCACTCAAATCCGGCATTGATGTCGTAGTCGGAACCCCAGGTCGAATCCTTGATCTTTCCAACCGTAGAGATCTTGACCTGAGCAGTGTCCGCGTACTCGTCATGGATGAAGCCGACGAAATGCTCGACATGGGTTTCCTCCCTGACGTTGAACGAATCGTCGCCATGCTCCCGACCGAGCGCCAAACCATGTTGTTCTCGGCCACCATGCCAGGGCAGATCGTGAACCTGGCTCGCAGGTACATGACACAGCCAACCCACATCCGGGCAAGTGATCCACATGATGAAAGCGCAACCGTTGACTCGATTGAGCAGCATGTATGGCGCGCTCACCCAATGGACAAGATTGAACTCGTTGCCAAGATCATGCAGGCAGAGGGTCGCGGACTCGTCATGATTTTCACGAGAACAAAAAGAAAAGCACAAAAGATTCACGATGAACTCACAGAACGAGGCTTTGCCGTGGGAGCCGTTCACGGTGACCTTGGCCAAGGTGCCCGTGAGCAAGCACTCCGCGCTTTTCGTGGCGGAAAAATTGACATTCTCGTGGCCACCGACGTTGCTGCCCGCGGAATTGACGTTGAAGGCGTAACCCACGTTATTAACTTTGAATGCCCAGAGGATGAAAAGGCATATCTGCATCGTGTCGGTCGCACTGGTCGCGCCGGTAATTCAGGTGTTGCGGTGACCCTCGTTGACTGGGAAGACGTTGCTCGTTGGCAAATGATTGACCGTGCACTCAAGCTCCCTTTCAAAGATCCCATTGAGACCTACTCAACGAGTGATCACGTGTACACCGGTCTTGGAATTCCCCGAGACGCAACAGGCCGCTTGGCAAAGGATGATCAAACCCGAGCTGGGCTTGGCGCTGAAACCCTCGAGGATCTGGGCGGTAAGTCACCACAGCAAAAACCCCGGGCTCGCAAGCCTTCGGCTACTAGGTCAAGCAATAAGTCGAGCAACAGTTCTGGCGGTGGCTCGGCAAAAAAACCGCCCGCCGCTAAGCCAGAAGCTGATGCACCTAAGAAGGCTCCCGCCGGCAAAAGCCGTGAGCGTCGGCGGACTCGTAGTGGTGACGGAACTTAATTTCACACTCGAGATTGCGCGCATTCCCGAGTGTGCGCGCTTGGCACGTGCAGCGATCCTTGAGGCCTTGCCCGAAGGTGCAGGGCGTGACTCCCTCGAAGCTATCGCATCAGAGTTGGTCACGAACGCGTTTGTGCATGGAACCGGGCCAATCACTATGACGGTTGAGCGTCAGGGCAATGCATTGCACATTGCTGTCACCAATCACGTACCGGACTCAGGAATTTCACTGACTCCCATGAACGTCACATCTGACTCTGATCATGGTCGAGGATTAGCACTGGTAGAACTGATGGCCGAAGCATGGGAATACTCAGTGATTGACTCGATACTTACGGTTCGCGCAACAGTTACCTAGCGCAAGCGTTACTGCGTAATGTAAGTAGCCCAGAGCAATAGCCCGGTGAAGAGTGTAACTCCCGCGGTAAACCAGCCCAATCGAGTGACATTGACATTGGGTAATTCCTCTCGGAACACGGTCATCAGGATGGCGCCGCCCAGAAAAGCCGTTGGGATTGCGACGAAGAGTTCATTGGGCGGTGGCGCAACGTCGGCCAAAATCAGCCCAGCAAAAAGGAATGCCGTGAGCACCCAACGGTCAGATCGAGCGAAATGCTCCGGGTGAGCACGCGCAAGGCCCCTATCGGTCAATATAAAGTGAAGCGACATGACAATCGCAAAGAGGATCGCGAAATCCGGGCCGATCTCAATTCTCTCTGGTGTCGTATAGGAAAAAATGAAACTCAAAATACCAACCGTGATGAGATGAGTGCGATAAAGAATCTCTGACCCGTTACCCAACTCCACGGCCTTCGCATCAAATGCATAAAACACAACGAGGCCGATCAGTGCCACGAAAAACAATGAGGATTGGATAAACAAATCAGGAACTGCTTCTGCCACTGACACATTGGCAAAAGCACGTTCCCCATCAGCCAACTCAGGTAGCAAGTGGACAAAGACATATGCCACTGCAACACCACCCGAAAATGATGCGATGGATACCTGTCGTGACTTAGGGCTGTTCAGCAACCTACTGTCAAGAATGGCCGGAGCGAAGACGTGCGTCAGTGCCACGAAAACTGTCAGCCCAAGTGCGAGAAGCCACAATGCGGGGTTTTCGGCAAATTCCACTGTCGTAGTAAACCGTACCGCTCGCTGCTGGGACTACTTCTTGACTTTGTAGTCCTCGAGCAGCCGTCGACCGATAATCATCCTTTGGATGTCAGCGGTACCTTCGCCAATCAGGAGCATTGGCGCTTCGCGGTAGAGACGCTCAATTTCATATTCCTTTGAATACCCGTAACCACCGTGAATGCGGAAGGAGTCTTCGACTACTTCCTTGCAGTACTCGCTAGCGATGTATTTGGCCATTCCGGACTCGAGGTCATTACGAGCACCGCTGTCCTTGAGCTTTGCGGCCATGACCATCATTTGATGGGCGGCCTCCACTTTTGTTGCCATGTC
>CAMCYV010000034.1 GCA_945885645.1 Bifidobacterium breve
GACCGTGATCTCCTGATCGATCAGGAGTTGCTGGGTTCCCGTAATTTCAACGCTGGTCGGCACGTCAGGTGAAGTGGCTTCCGGGTCACCCCCTCCACCACATGCACTCACTAGAGTTCCCACTAGCGCAAATGCGATTAGTCCCCGTGCAGTTGGTCCACATTTTGATAACAACACGGTAACAACCTAACCCAACCGAGGAGTTCTCGAACAAAAAATGGCATTTTTACCAGGTTTCCTCACCCCCTCGCGGAGCGTGCCGGTCACGCGTTGGCGCTCAGAATCACGTTGGAGTTCCAAGCCGAGCACCCTGGCGATTATCATAATTGGCTTGTGGATTTTCGGCACCGGTGAGGCACTTTTAATCATCGCAGATCTTGGTGTTGGTCCCTGGACCGTTTTCGCCCAAGGCCTCAATGTCAAAACAGGGCTAGGTATTGGAGTAACCACATTTGTCATTAGCGTTGTAGTTCTTTTGGCCTGGATTCCGCTGAAGGAACGTCCTGGACTTGGCACGATTGCCAATGCGATCGTGATTGCGACGGCGCTTCAAGTTATGAGTACGATCTTGCCGCACCCAACGAATACATTTGTGAGATTCATCGTTGTCATCGCTGGAATCGCTTGTGTGGGAATTGGCAGCGGGTTGTACCTCACCACCAATTTGGGACCGGGACCACGTGACGGCATGATGACCGGAATTCATTTTCGCACTGGGTGGCCGGTAGCCCGAGTGCGATTGGGAATTGAAGTGGGCGCCTTAGCCATTGGCTGGTTCCTTGGTGGAACAGTGGGAACTGGAACAGTTCTTTTCGCCGTACTGGTAGGTCCCTTTGTTGCCTATGGCCTCAAAGCTGTTAGTGTTCTTGCAGGGGCAAAAACAGTAATCGAAACTGATGAGGAACCAGAACTGGATGCCTAACGGCGAATCCCTTCAGGAAAAAAGTTGGGTGCTGCGAGTTACTCACCCACAGCACCCAACTTATAAAGCTCACCAACTTAATGGCGTGAACTGTTTACGCTAGATCAAAGCGATCGAGCATCATGACCTTGTTCCAAGCGGAGACGAAGTCGCACACGAACTTGCCCTGTGCATCATTTCCTGCGTAAACCTCAGCAATTGCACGCAGCTGGGAGTTTGAACCAAAGACGAGGTCAACCCGGCTGGCCATCCATGTGAGTTCACCGGTTGCCCGATCAGTTCCTTCGAAAAGCTCGGCGCCATCAGTGTCTGCTGAGACCGGCTTCCACTTCGTTGACATGCTGGTTACGTTGATGAAGAAGTCGTTGGTCAACGCTTCTTTCTTGCCCGTGAAAACGCCAACCTGTGAACCGTCAAAGTTCGCGTTCATGGCACGCATGCCGGCGACGAGCACCGACATTTCAGGCGCACTGAGTGTGAGCAGATTTGCTTTGTCAACGAGCAACTTCTCAGCTGGGCGCTCCAAGCCCTTGCCCAGGTAGTTGCGGAAGCCGTCAGCAACCGGCTCGAGAACTGAGAATGACTCAATGTCTGTCATTTCCTGGGTAGCGTCGGTGCGGCCTGGCGTGAAAGGAACCGTAACGGTTTCACCGGCATTGCTGGCAGCTTTTTCAACTCCTACGCAACCGGCAAGAACGATTAGGTCAGCCATCGAGACCTTCTTCGCGCCCTTGTTAAATTCACTGGCTATTCCTTCAAGCGTTCCCAACACCTTGGAGAGTTGGGCTGGGTTGTTGACCGCCCAATCACGCTGTGGTTCCAGGCGAATCCGGGCACCATTTGCACCACCTCGCTTGTCGGTTCCACGGAATGTTGATGCCGAAGCCCATGCGGTTGACACGAGTTCAGAAACACTCAACCCGCTGGCCGCTACCTTGGCTTTTAGCGCGGCAACGTCTGCCTCGTCGATGAGTGCACCTTCAACTGCGGGAACCGGGTCCTGCCAGATGAAGATCTCGCTGGGGACTTCCGAGCCAACGTAACGGCTAATTGGTCCCATGTCGCGGTGGGTTAGTTTGAACCACGCCTTTGCGAAAGCATCAGCCAATTCGGCTGGGTTCTCGTGGAAGTGACGAGAGATTTTTTCGTAGATTGGATCAACCCGCAAGGCCATATCGGCCGTGGTCATCATGGGTGCATGACGCTTATTTGGGTTGTGGGCGTCGGGGACATCTTCCGAGCCGGCACCACCTTTTGGTGTCCACTGCTGGGCACCAGCCGGGCTGTGGGTGAGTTCCCATTCATGACCGAACAGGGTGTCGAAGTAACTGTTGTCCCACGCGGTTGGCGTTGGCGTCCATGCGCCTTCGATACCACTTGAAATTGTGTATTCCCCATTGCCCGTTCCGAATGAGCTGTTCCAACCCAGACCGACTTCTTGCAGTGGGGCACCTTCAGGTTCCACGCCCACGTACTTGCTGGGATCTGCAGCGCCGTGGGCTTTGCCGAATGTGTGTCCACCCGCAACGAGGGCAACTGTTTCGTAGTCGTTCATTGCCATGCGAGCGAAGGTTTCACGGATATCGCGTGCGGATCCCATCGCGTCTGCTACGCCGTTGGGGCCTTCAGGGTTGACGTAAATCAGGCCCATCTGGACTGCGGCAAGGGGATTTTCCAATTCACGATCACCGGTATAACGGTTGTCAGCCAACCACTCATGCTCTGAACCCCAATAGGTTTCATCGGGTTGGAACACGTCAGCGCGACCGCCAGCGAATCCAAATGTGTCAAAGCCCATTGACTCAAGGGCGACGTTACCGGTCAGGATGAATAGATCCGCCCAGGAAAGATTCTTGCCGTACTTTTGCTTGACCGGCCACAGCAGCCGACGGGCTTTGTCCAAGTTGACGTTGTCGGGCCAGCTGTTCAAAGGTGCGAAGCGCTGCATTCCGTTTCCGCCGCCACCGCGTCCGTCACTGGTGCGATAGGTACCGGCTGAATGCCATGCCATCCGAATAAAGAATGGACCGTAGTGGCCGTAGTCGGCTGGCCACCATTCTTGGGAATCGGTCATGACCTTGGTGAGGTCTGCCTTAACTTCAGCAAGATCCAGAGTTGCGAACGCCTTCGCGTAGTCAAAGTCTTCACCCATCGGATTACCCGATGGTGGGTTTTGATCAAGGACGCGCAGGTTCAGTTGATTGGGCCACCAGTCATCATTCTGGGTTCCGCCGACGCCTACTCCGTGAAATACTGGACATTGTGCTTCAGTGCTCATAAGAACTATTCCTTCTGCCGTGGGATACCTACATTCTCGCTCAAAAACTGCCATAAGTCTAATGAATAAAACTTTATGTAGCATAATCTGACGTTATGGACTTTGATCGACGAAAATGGCACCCCACCTACCCGCAGCTTCGAGCATTTGTTGCCGTGACCCAGGAGGGAAGTTTTGGCGCCGCCGCCAACCTCCTAGGAATTAGCCAGCCTGCGGTCAGTGTCCAAATCCGAGATTTGGAAGCCGCACTTGGTTTCCCACTATTGCAGCGGGGATCCCGCGGTGTTGAACTGACCTCGGTGGGTGCCGGGCTTATCCCGTTTGCCCGCCGCGCACTCGAGGCCCTCGCAGATTTCACCACTGCAGCAGCCCCGCACGGAGTTGACTCGGTTCTTCGGCTGGGCGCTATCCCTACGCTGGCACCGTATTTGTTACCGAAAATAGTTGCCGGATTGGGCAACAAGATCTCCTTGCAACTTTCGGAACAGCGCACAGATGTTCTCGTTAACTCATTGCGTGATCACTCAATTGACCTAGCCCTACTGGCGCTGCCGATTGCCAACACCGACATCGAAACCATGGAGCTCTTCACCGACACATTTCACCTAGCGGTTCCTGTAAATCATCCTTGGGCAGGGGCAACCGGGGTCGATCTCGGTGACGTTAATGAATTCCCTGTCCTCTTAATTGAAGATGGTCATTGCTTACGCGGGCAAGCAGAAGAGATCTGCGCCAACGCAAAGATCTCGAACACTTACGACGTTGGCGCGGCCGGCCTGGCCACGGTTTGTCAGATGGTGGCCGCCGGAAACGGAGTAACGCTACTCCCGGAATGCGCGGTTGAACTGGAAGCGAGAACTGGCACTGGCATTGCGACTGCACAGATCGCCGACCCGCAACCATTTCGCACGATTGGACTAGCCTGGAGTAAAAATGCGGTTCAAAAGGACAGGCTGCTCGAACTCTCTACCAGTATTAAACAATTACTCATGCCGATCGTTTCCTCTGTCACTAAGTAAGATGTTCATATGGATCCGGAAGATCAAAAACCCCAAAGTGATTTCAAGTTTCGAGAATTGCGTAAACTACGTTTCTCGGCAACACTACAAATTTTCGCTGCGATTTTTTTCGCTGGCGCTGCATTCATCATCGGGTCAGCCCAAGGCTGGGGAGTTATGTCCGCGGTCTTTATCGCACTAGCTACCGCCAATATTGTCTTCTTCATTTTTATTCGCAAAGCAATGAAGTCACTTTCGCAGAATTAAGTCAAGCTACGAGTTAAACGCAAGCAGTACTGCAGCGCCGAGAGCCAGCACCACGCCCACGCTCTGCACTCGATTCATGCGCTCCTTGATCACAACACGAGCAAGCACAACCGTCGCCGCAGGGTATAGCGAACCGAGAACAGCGACAATGGAGAGTAGCCCTCGCTGACTTGCCAATTGAAAGAGGCCGTTTGCGGTCGAGTCAAGGACTCCCGTGATTATTGCCAACTTCCACGGGAAAGTTGACTTATCAAATGATCGTACGACGACCACCAGGAACGTGATCATGATCACGGTAGAAAACCAGCGACCCAATGTTGCAACCCACACACCGGAGTCAGCGGGGGCCAAACCAATAATGGTGAGATAAACACCAATTGCGAATCCAGATGCGATCGCATACCCGATTGCCGAGATTGGTGTCTTTCCGTGGAGGTGGGCCGACTCGCGACTCACCAAAACTACGGCGATTACCGCAAATCCCATTCCAACGAATGCAGATGCTGATGGCTGTTCACCTCGAAACAAACCAACAACGACAGGAACTGCGCCACTCATCACCGCGGTTATGGGTGCAACAACCCCCATTTGACCCTGAACCATTGCGACATAGAGCAAGGAAACCGCGGTCACTCCAGCTGCACCCGCGAGCATCGAGATACCGATCAGCTCGGTACTCAGTGTTCCGGGAACGACAAAGATCGCTAGGAAAGTGATAGCGACGGCGCCCGATGGATAGGTCACAGCCAAAACTCGAGCTGTCCCAACTCGCCTAGCGGCCAATCCACCGAGAAAGTCGGCTACACCCCACGACAAACTAGAGAGAAGTGCAAGCAGCGCTACCACGCGGACCTACCTTCATAGTCAGTCAAAATTTCCACTCAATTAAATATGAACTGCTGCAGCCGAGTCCCCCGCGGCCATGTCCTTTTTAGAAACACGAACCAAAACCACCCAGATGATTCCAGCCACCGCCAAGATTCCTGCACCCCACATGAACGCATCGACATAGCCTTCAACTTGGGCATTTGGATCAAATGGATCCACATTGTTTGCAATCACGTACGCGGCTGTTGCACTCGTAGCTATCGTGTTCAAAATGCAATACCTATTGACCCACCAATTTGCTGGCTGGTGTTCAACACGGCTGATGCAACACCTGCGTCGTGGTTTCTAACTGCAAACAGTGCCGTTGCCGGTAGCGGTACGAAGATCAATCCCATCCCGAGGCTAATAATGATGAGTGCCGGCAAGATATTTGGCCAGTAGGAACTTGCGGCACCCAATTGTGTCAGCAACAGCATTCCTGCAAGAGATCAGAATTGTCAGCAGACTTGTCAAACTGTGAGGGAGGCGCAGTGCTCACGCATTTCTCCTTGTAAGAGATAAATGATTGTGCACCAAGTGATGCCGACCAACTGTACTCAATAGTTGAGCCCTCAACCACCTTAGGGTGATCAAGGGCTCATTTGTTAATCTTCCATGGCCCAATAGCCCAGATGGAAATGTATTTCGTTCCACGGGGCAAAGTGATCTTCTTTTTTAGGCTCCCACTCGAATTCACTACAGGAAATCCGCTCATTCCTTTTGCAGAGATGGGGAAAACCACAACATCTGCATTTCCTTGGTAGGTGAATGTCCGCGAACTATCACTCTTTGTAGCTTTGGGAAGTTGGATTACCGTAGGAACAATTCCAGATGTTTCCTTGGGGGCGCTGGTTAAGGGCAGTACTT
Organism: Bifidobacterium breve; assembly: GCA_945885645.1. Taxonomy (GTDB): domain Bacteria; phylum Actinomycetota; class Actinomycetes; order S36-B12; family S36-B12; genus UBA4592. The sequence goes on from CAMCYV010000034.1 coordinate 6,200, forward strand.
CTAAAGTCCACTGATCCGGTGCCGCAATTTTTGCACCAATGAGTGGGGACGAATGCTTCTCTGCAAAGACACTCCCCGTCAGAGGTGCACTGCCTTCGAGCCAAGGAGTTGGCCTTTTGTCCTTGATAAAAACTGGGGTCATAACCACGGGGCCCGATCCCGTAAATGTGAATTGAATAATCACTGATTTACTTACCGAACCCAGATCAACTACCCCATTACCCGAGCCCTGGAGAGCCGGCGCGGCCGAAACTGTGGGGACACAGACGATGCTGCCAAGTACTGCCGTCATGGCAATTCTCAGAGCGAAGCGGATGCGCATCTTCTTAATTGAGTAGTGGGTTTAGCCCAGCATCAACAATTTCTTGCAACTTGGCCTCATCAACATCAAAGCCGGCATACTTGGTTGCATTCTCCAATACTTTCGATCGAGCTTTGTCAACGTCTTGGGCTGGCTTTGCATTTGCCGCCGCCCAATCTCGGCACAACTCCCAAGCAAGTTCACGCTGGCGTAAGGCTTTTTCGACCCGCTCCATTTGGGCATCGGTTGCTTCCAAGCGCCACGTTTCTCTGATCGCTCTGGGCAGTATTGCTCGGTAATCGTGTCCACCTTCTGCAAATGTTCCAGGAGTTGGCACAAGCGCGTTCATCATGTCCAGGAAAGTCATGAGGAAAGTCGTGATTGGCACCCATTGCGTCCCCTTGGGGCTGCCCATCTGACGAATGTCTTGCGGGCCCAACCAATCCGGCTTGCGCCACAAGACTTGAGATCCAAACTTGGGAATCGGGTCATCGCCATTTTGCAGTAACAGGAACTTAATGCGATCTCGCTCCTGATCCGCCAATTCGATCCAATCTTTCAAGTTTCGGGGTAGGTAAATCCCCACTTCGTTCACCGACGGAGCTTCGGCTATTGAACTAGTCCCCCAAATCTGCTGCCTCCATTTAGTGGCGGCGGGAGTACCGATCCATAGTGCGGCGTCGAGTTCGGTGCCGAGAAGTCCCATGGAACCCAGGTTGCGGAACATTTCTTCGCTGACCTGCGAGCCCAAACTCTCACCGAACAGGAAGAACTTGGGCCGCTTCTCTGCTGGAATAGCAAGAAGGCGTTCCAGTACGCCTTGAAGCACCATGCGGGTTTGCGCGGTTCCTTCATCGACTCGAGTGAGTGAGAGGGCTGAAGGTAATACCGAGTACTGAATTGCGGCAGATGCACAGTCTCCCTGCATCAAGTACTCGAATGTTTCGTTCGCCACGTAATTCACATAACCCGAACCAGTCGGCGAGAAGATCGCAAACGCTTTTCGTTCGAGGGCTTTCGTTCGGTCAATCTCACGCAAAAGAATCTGCGCACGTTCTTCATCCGATGCTGCAACTTCAGTTGAAGCATAAACTCGAATTGGTTGTTTCGCGTTCTTAACTTGCATCACGCTATTAATAGTTTGCGGTGGCAGCGACATGCTCAACCACCTTGCACCTTCACGCGTCTGCTTATTCCACGGTAGTCCTGAAGCTGCTGAGCCTGTGACTTCAGGTGTATCGGGCGCACTCTCTAATCCAGGGTCTATTCCTCCGCCACTTTTACCCAAGAATCTGTCGACTTGGCCAATAGCAAGCCAGCCCGCGGTGGTGAAAATGGCAAGGCTTGTTGTTCGTCCTAGGAAACGATGATCCTGTGGTTGGCCACCAAGAACGAAGGTCGCACCTTTAGACATTGTGTTTGTCAATTTTGATTCAATGAAAGAAAGCCCAATAGTGATCGCTGCAACTCCGGTTCCGATGACAGCAGCTTTGACGGGGGTTACTTCACGAACTTGGTCTTCGAAGAAATATTTGCCCTTGAACTCGGTACTCACCGATGTTTGCGGGTAGGTTGCCGAGCCCGGCAGCGCCTTCCAAGGTTGGGTTGATGCCCACGACGCGGCACCTGTCACAGCAGCTACTCCCACATGCCGTAATCCGGGACCACCATTTTGATCACGCGAAGCTGAGTTTGCCAAAATACTTGCACCCGACATTGTGGCCAAAGTTTGTGAAGCCAACCGCCCCAATGCCCGCCCCGAACTTTCGTGCTCACGCCAACGAAGTGCATAGGCCGCACCGGCACCCAGCGCTCCCGCAATACCGGCAACAAGTAACCGACTTCCTGCAGTCGGTTCATCGGTTCGACCCAAGCGGGATGCGACCGAGGTCAACAATGCATCTCCGGCGCTGTAGGCCTGGTAGGCAATCGCCGATGAAGCACCGGTAATGATCGCCTGATCTGTCGACCCACGAGTCAATAAATTAGGTTGAAATGAGCGCCCAATTGCTAGGGCTGCACCAATAATTCCAGCGCTGGCTGACCTGTCCATAACGGGAGTCTATATACAAGTGTCAAGGCCAGGAAAGGGCCGTTTCCCGCAGGCTCGAAGCCGAGAACGCGATGAAGCCAGCGCATAAAAACAAGGTGGAGCTGAGGGGAATTGAACCCCTGGCCTTCTCATTGCGAACGAGACGCGCTACCAACTGCGCCACAGCCCCTTGCGAGGGCAGGCTAGCAGAGACTATTCGTTTGCGGCGCGCGCTTGGTAGGAAGAATTTGGTCGGATGATCGGGATCTCGGCGGTTGCATCGCTGACGTTGGTGACTCGATCCTGTTGAACTTTATTCACCAGGTCCAACATGGACTCACCGGACCAATCGCCATTACGCTCAATATTGCGCGGGATCGCGGTTGCGCGAGGCGAGGTGATGTAGCTGGGAAGGGTTTGTGGAACCGCATCCCAGCCCGACGCCTCTTCTTCCCATGGATCCCAGTTAGCAAACTCATCAAGTTGATTCTTTTGTAGCTCGGCTCGAGTTCGGGGACGCTGTTCCTTGCGCGGCTCGCGGACTTCCGCAACTTCATGGAATTCGCGGTAAGCGCGCTTCGTACTGCCGGTGCTGCTGGCACTGCGCGCCGACGCTTGTTCACGCTTGGAAGCTGTCAACATGGTGATAACAAGGAATGCACTTAACAGGATTCCAGCCGTGACAGCAACGAAAGTCGGGATAAATCCAAGATACGTACCGATCAACGCCATGGCGGTAATGCTGGTCAGTACGGCGAGCACCATTGACCGGCGTTTAGCCGCTTTGACCCGGGCGCGATCTCGCGGGGATGTGAATTCGCGGTCATGACGAACCTGTCGATCTGAATCACGATCAGCACGATCACCTAGGGACCTCATCGCTGAACTAAACCGGGCCGTTGAACGAACTTCGCTGACTTGATCTTGGCGCTTGAGCCAGATGGGAATCAAAACGGCGGCCCAAAGACCAATGATCACTACATAGATCAGACCCGTCACACCCTAAGATTAGGCGTACGTTCCTACTTCTCTTGGTATTCCACGCTTTCTTTATTTGGCGTGTCGCGAAATTTAACAAATCCAATATGATCTCGCCAGTCACCGTCGATATGTAAGTACCTCGATCTGTATGACTCTTGGGTGAACCCTGCTTTCACGGCAACCGCACATGAGGCTGCATTTTCTGGTCGAACATTGATTTCGATCCGATGCAAAAGCATTGTGTTGAAACAGTAGTCGGTTGCCATCTGCACGCAGGATGTCATGAGTCCACGGCCGGCAACACTCTCATCAATCCAGTAGCCAAAAAATGCACCGCGAGATGAGCCACCCCAAAGCCCACCGACGGTGAGCTGACCAACAAATTTGCCTTCGAACTCAATGGCAAATGGGAGCGCCCGGCCCTCGCGTGCCTCTTTCTTCATCATTCGCATCATCGAGTTATAGCCAGGAGACCTTTGCCCACCAGTGCGGCCTTCCGGGGGCATGGTCGCATCCCATTGTTTTAACCATTGAACATTTCTCTTGCGAACATCACGCCAGGCTCGTCGATCGGAAAACCGCAAAGGTCGCAGTACCAGTTGTCCTTGGGTTAATGTGACCGGCCAAAAACCAGAAACCGTCATGGTGGTTACCGATTAAACTCTTGAAGCCAAGCGGTGAGTTGGGGGCCAATGTCTGGACGCTGACTTGCCAAAGTAATAACCGCCTGCAAGTAACTCAGTTTGTCGCCGGTGTCATAGCGCCTACCGTCAAAAATGACTCCGCGAACTCCACCACCCTGCGCGGGTGACATCTTTGCTAGAACTCGAAGTGCATCGGTTAACTGGATTTCGCCCCCACGACCCGGGGCAGTTTCTGAAAGTACCGC
>CAMCYV010000035.1 GCA_945885645.1 Bifidobacterium breve
GTTCCGCTAAATGTTCGACCACTAATCAGAATGTCAGTTGCGCGTGCCAGACCGACCATACGGGGGAGCAGCCAAGCTATTCCGTACTCTGCAATAAGTCCGAGTCGAGAAAATGTTGAACTGAGTTTGGCGTCAGATTTTGCGAAGCGGAAATCAGCACTCATGGCAATTACAAATCCCAAGCCGGCCGCAGGGCCATTTATGGCGGTGATCACCGGCGTCGAAAGGTGAAGGTATTTCCCAGGAACGGTTTTGTGGCTCTGTCCTTTGAGAAATCCTTGAACTAGTTCGGGATCCTCGCCCAAAATGCTCAAATCAGCCCCGGAGCAAAAGCCGCGACCGGCTCCCGTTACGACAATTGCACGCACGCCTGGGTCACCATCAGCAAAATCGAGGAGGTCAGAGTAGGTGTGGATCATGCCGGGAAGTAAGGCATTTAACCGATCCGGCCGGTTAAATGTGATGGTTGCAATGTGATCTTTGACGGAATAACTCACGAATTCAGTGGCGGGAGGCGGAATCATGCACTATTCATACCAGCAAGGCCACTTTTTGTGTTCAAGTGAGGTTAAATGAGCCCTACAAATCATGAAATGGTTATGACAAAATAGAAATCGAATCGACGAAAGTTGGGGAATCGTGGCAAACACATTCGGACAGTCAGAGAAGAAAAAAGGAATACGCATCACCTGGCGCGGGGTAGTGCTCGTAATCCTGGGCTTTTTGCTTGCGCTTTTTGCCGTTCAAAACTTTAATACTGCCCAAGTGACTTTCCTGGGGATGGATTTCGACATTTATGTCTGGGTAATCGTGGGTGTTTCGTTCCTGCTCGGGATGGTCCTTGGGGGACTGGTGCGCGGGACGGCTCGGAAGTTGCGTAAACCCAAATCAGAGCCCAAATAGTGCACGCGTCGCCGGGGGTCCCACCAGAAGTTGTGTGATCTCGCCCTCGATTGCTATCCAGGGCTGGGAAGCAAACGGCCTACTAACGTGCCAGACTAGGGCTATGACCGCGATGCTTGACGATATAGCCACACTTAATCTGCTCAACGAATTGGAACCTATCGTTGAGAGGGAACTCAATCGTCACATTGCGATAGCGAAGGAATGGTTCCCCCACGACTACATCCCATGGGATGAGGCTCGCAATTTTGCCCACCTGGGTGGTCAGGATTGGACCCCTGAGGAAAGGCGTTTCAGCGAGGCTGCCCGAACCAGTTTGATTATCAACCTGCTCACTGAAGATAACCTGCCGAGTTATCACCATGAGATTGCGACAATCTTTGGCCGTGATGGTGCCTGGGGTGAGTGGGTTGGCCGCTGGACAGCGGAGGAGGGTAGGCACGGAACAGCTATTCGTGACTACCTGGTGGTCACCCGCGCCGTAGATCCCGTTGAACTTGAAAGAGCCCGCATGGTCCACATGCAGGAGGGGTTTCAAGCAATTCACCCCGGAATGTTGGCTGGTTTGTCGTATGTGTCATTCCAAGAGTTAGCAACACGCGTTTCACATCGAAATACGGGCGCCGCGACGGGTGATCCCATTGGTGAAGCATTACTGCAACGTATTGCCCTTGATGAGAATTTGCATATGATCTTCTATCGCAATCTGCTTGATGCAGCATTGGAACTACAACCTGACGCAACAATGGCCGCCATCTTGGAAAGTGTGCGAGATTTTGCGATGCCGGGTAACGGAATTGAAGGTTTCCAGCGCAAGGCGGTAGAAATAGCTGTAGCGGGAATCTATGATCTTAAACAACACCGTGATGAAGTAATCATGCCCGTGTTGCGAAAATGGCGGATCTTCGAACGCAATGATTTTGGTGCCCAAGGTGAAGCTGCGCGCGACCAGTTGGCGGAACTGCTCGCCGACATGGATGTAAATGTCAATCGATTTGAGGAGCGACGTGATGCCCTCCGAGAACGATTCGCCTCCAGAGACTAAATCCCGCAAGCCATCAGAGCAAGAGTCTTCGCTTCAGGCTTGGGAGCGACGAGTGAGACAAGCGCTTCACGGTGATGACAGTGAAGCGCTGCGGAACTTGTTCGCTGAGCTCTCAGACCTGGTTCCAACAGAGAGCGTGAGCCGTGAGTGGCTACGAGCCGTTTCTGGTTGGGATGCGGAAGCGAAGACCGGGTAGAGCGCTTAAACCCGCATATCCTTTCGGGCACTAGCACTTCCAGTTAGCGCGTTCGCTTATTTCGCCACCCCGCAACAATTACTAATACTTGCTACACGGGAGTCCAGTGCCGTCATAACTCTTACTGGGCACCGAGCACACATTTGTTGGTCGGTCGCGCCCATTGATTGTGGTGTACGAATATTGTGATGTACGAACGAGCCACCTGTCGTGGGTATTCCCACTACGAAATTTAGGAATTGTTCACCTGAATCTTATATTCTTGCGCGATGACCGAATGGCGTGCCTTTTTGAAATTTTCTCTGTACACGTTTGGCGGGCTGGCATTCTTGTTGTTCATTGCGGGAAGTTTCACTTTCAGTTTCGTTATGGAGCGCAATGTAAAAATTGCAGCCGGGCCGCCGACCAGTTATTCCAATATCGTCGGTCAGGAGCTCGACAATTGGCTGAAGATGAATAACCAGTCATCCAGTCTCGTTATTGAAGAAGACACTTTGAGCGCGCTTGCCGCTGTGCAATATTCTGAAGATGAATTTGCGGATCCTGACAGCACCAATGTCGGTTTCGTGGCCCAGAAGGTGAACGCCGATCAGTATCCCGAAGTGGTCAGTCTGGGCACAATCGCATCTTTGCCGCTATTGATTTTTGCACGCGCGGAAATTGGTGAGAATCTCACCATGAGGGACCTCGCAAACAAGCAGGTGTCTGTTGGTCCACCGGGAAGCGACGTCAACCAACTGATGGTGGAAATTTTCAACACGACCGGCTATTCGGCAACCATTGACGCTCGCAACGACTCGACCAGTGTGGGTGTGGAGCAACTTCTTGCCGGCGAAGTTGATGCACTTGCTCTACTTACCTCGCTTGGAGCACCAATCGTCAGGGAGCTCGCCGCCAACCCTGAATTGACAATCGTCAATCTTGACCGCTCGTCAGCGCTAGCGTTCCAACTGGACTATGCACAACCCGCAACGATCCCCCCGGGTTTCATCGATTATGCGAGAGGTATTCCTGATGAGCCGATCACAACTGTGGCCGTTGATCTTACGGTTATCGCTAGCATGTACCTCGACGAACCGAATGTGTTGTTAATTGCGCGTCAACTTTCTATTCTGGACCCGAGAATGCGATTGCCCAGTGATAAGGAAACTTACCCCACTTTTACCAACACTCAGTTTCCTGTCAGTGACATTGCCCGCGAATACTACCGTGATGGGATTCCATGGCACTATGAAGTTTTTCCACCTGCGCTTATCTCGTGGGTGTGGATACCGATAAGCCGGGTAGTTGCGGTCACGCTGTTTATATTGCTAATTTTTAGATTCGTAGTTCCCCAATTGAGGAAATTGAGATACCGCTCAGCCGGTGCGCAAGTTGGGCTCGAGCTGAGATTGGTTTATCTGGAACGACGGCACCGTAAGGGTAAGGCATTAAGTGAGCGGCAAGTTCGTGAACTAAAGCGATTAATCGCCAGAATAGATACTCCAAAAGTTGACACCGATAAAAAGATCAAGAATCGTGCGTTGTTACTACTTGGTCAGCAAGAAGAGGTCGTCGACTCCGAGTCAAAGGCACCTTGAAATGGGTGCTCTCTAGATTCGAGGTTCAGCCATTATTCCAAGTTCTCACATATGACTCGAGGCTTTTCACGGAAAAGGAAGTCACAACTCAGAACTCGTACGCTGTCGAAGAGCATGTGTGTTGTCGCACCTCATGTGATTTAACATTGCAAATCAAGCGCATGAGCGGTGATTTAGAGCGAGATAACTCGATTCGCAAGACAGTTCGGGTTGCGGGGCCCTACTCTCATCATAAGAGCCGTCAAACTTAGGTTTGGCACGTTCCTATCTGACCGAGAACTCAATGCCAAGTAAAGGATTTACTATGGAAATGTCTCGTCGTCGTTTCATGATTTTAGGCGCATCCGCTGCGACTTTGGCCGCAATTCCTTTAGCTGGCACGACTGCTGCGGGGGCTGCTGAGCAGGTGTCACCGGCCGAGGCATTGAGGCGCCTGAAGCTTGGGAATACTCGGAGCGCCAGCGGCAAGTTGGTGGCAAAGAACTATTCGCCGCTGGGGTCCACCCCCGCGAAGGGACAACAGCCGTTCGCGGCCATCTTGTCGTGTGGTGATTCGAGAGTGGTTCCAGACAACATCTTCGATACCGCTCCAGGCAATCTCTTCGTAGTGCGAAACGCTGGCAATGTTTGCGAAGACGTTGGTCTTGGCAGTCTGGAGTTTGCTGCTGCCGCGCTTGGAGTATCGCTGATCGTTGTTCTTGGTCATACGCATTGCGGTGCAGTAGTCGCTTCGGAGAGAAGCATCATTTCCGGAGATTTACCGCCTACTCATCTTGACGATTTCGTGAGGCGCATCATCCCCGCCGTTGAAGATCTTCCTCCGGGACACTCAACTAATGATTCAATCGCGGCAAATGCCTCCTACCAGGCGCGTAAGGTTGAATCTCGAAGTTCCACCATCTCCCGGATGACTTCCACGGGTAAATTGGGAATCGTAAGTGGCATTTACGGCCTAGGCAGCGGGCAAGTGACTTGGCTTCAGGAATGAGCGCACAGCGACACCCTTGCAAAACGTATGGGAGTTATCCACAATTCAAACCTGTGGATAAGTACCCCCCTTTTATAGAGGGACGTGTCCGAGGGGGGACTTGAACCCCCATACCCTTTCGGGCACTAGCACCTCAAGCTAGCGCGTCTACCTATTCCGCCACCCGGACTGGGTGCCGCTTACGCGGCGAAGCGTAACTATACCCTCGTCCATTTTGTCGGTGAATCCGGAGTGAACCGCGTGCAACACTGCCCAGACGAGAGAACAAGTCAGGTGGCATGATCAACGTATGAGTCAAGGATTGGCCGGTTTTGTATTGAGTGAATCTTCACGAACCGCAATGGAAATTGATGTTGTCACCCTCACTCAGGAATTGATCAGAATTGATTCAAGTAACTGGGGGGATTCACCCGAAACAATGGGTGAGGTCGAAGTTGCTGAGTATTGCGCCCACAGATTGCGCGAAGTTGGATATAACCCGCAGGTCTATTCAACGACCTCTGATTCACGCAGGGGGGTTCACTTGCGAATCCCTGGTACAGACCCGAACGCTGGTGCACTCGTCGTGCATGGTCACCTTGACGTGGTGCCGGCAATTGCGGCTGACTGGACACACCCTCCATTTGGTGGAGAAATCCACGACGGCTTCATCTGGGGTCGCGGTGCTGTGGACATGAAAGACATGGACGCCATGATTCTGGCGGTGCTACGCCAATGGGCCAGAGAGGGGATTAGGCCCCGGCGTGATTTGATCATTGCGTTCTTCCCGGATGAGGAAGCCGGTATGCATCACGGATCCTCCTGGGTTGTCGCGAACCATCCGGAATTCTTTGCAGGTGCCACAGAAGCCATTGGGGAAGTAGGTGGATTCTCCATTACTGTTCACGACGACTTGCGCTTATATCCAATTCAGACAGCAGAAAAAGGAATTCGCTGGCTCAGGCTTCGCGCTGCAGCCCGCGCGGGACATGGATCGATGATTCATACCGATAATGCCGTGACCGAGTTGGCACGTATTGTGACTCGGATCGGTGATCACAAATGGCCCGTTCGCCGGACACGAACCGTTGACGCATTTCTGGCGGAACTTAGCGATGCTTACGGTGTCGAGATCGATGGAAGCGATACTGATGAGTTGGTGTCAAAGCTGGGCACATTGGGATTACTCGTTGGTGCAACGCTGCAAAATACGTCGAATCCGACCATGTTGAATGCTGGATACAAAGTGAATGTGATTCCCTCTGAAGCCACCGCGTACGTGGACGGTCGGGTACTCCCAGGTTTCGAAAGTGAATTTGACCAAACTATCCGTGAACTCGTAGGTAAGCACATTGATGTTGAGTCGGTGAGTTCAGATATTGCCATTGAATCTTCGTTTGATACGGCAACTTTTGATTTGATGGCCAGTGTCCTGCGCCATGAAGATTCTGGAGCACGTGCGGTTCCTTACATGATCTCAGGTGGAACTGATGCGAAGGCTCTGAGCAAAATCAGTATTGACTGCTACGGGTTCTCTCCGCTTCGGATGCCACCCGGACTTGATTATTGGCGTCTCTTCCATGGTGTCGACGAACGTGTACCCATCGATGGGCTGCATTTTGGGGTCCGCGCCCTCGACCGTTTTTTACGTTCTGTGTAAATCGCGTTTGTTTGGGAAATGTCAGAAAGTCACAGTGCGCTCGTAACCCTGTACACCTTTCGGCGGAGCCGAACCTTTTTTCGCCCATCACGGAAAATCCTGGTTTGATCCAATTCCCAGCGTCCCCGTTCAGCCTTGAAAGTGAGCAACTGACGAGTTTCTTCTCGGTCACTGTTTCGGGAGAAGTCAATTTCACGAAATTCCCAGATTGGTTCGGCGCGTTGTAAAGGACTCATCGGCGCTGCGCCCAACCTGACTCGGGATAACTCATATGAGGTTCGGAAACGTCATTGAGCGCCATTGTTATTTCTTCGGGCAACTCAAGTTCCTCGGATCCCAATGCCATGATCAGCTGAGTATTTGTTCTAGCCCCCAAAATAGGAGCAATGACACCCGGGCGATCGCGCAGCCACGCAAGAGCAACTTCTGCGGGGCTTGCGTCGAGACCTTGGGCGGCGGTTGCAAGCGCATCGACAATCCGCTTTGCCCGCTCGTCTGAATAAAAGTTGACAAACGCACTGGTGTCAGCGGATGCACCACGCGAGTCGATCGGAATTGAATGGCGGTACTTCCCAGTGAGTACACCCCTGCCCAGCGGGGACCACGGCAAAATACCAATGCCAAGTGATTTGGATGCGGGGACAATTTCCCGTTCTACGCCGCGCTCAAGTAGTGAGTACTCCATCTGGGTCGTGATTAGTGGCACCGAGCCTAGCTTGGCCTGTTGCATGGTGCAGGCCCGCGCAGTTTGCCACCCCGAGTAATTAGATACCCCCGCGTAGCGAACCTTTCCCGAAGCAATCGCCGAGTCGACCGCCGATAGTGTCTCCTCAAGTGGCGTGTGCGAGTCCCATGCGTGCATTTGCCAAAGGTCGACATGCTCAACGTCAAGGCGTTTAAGGCTGCGTTCGAGTGCATCAAGGAGATGTCGACGGCTTGCATTGAATCGGCGCTCCGTATTGGGCATCGAGACCGCCTTGGTGGCCAAAACAATTGAGTCGCGACACTCGAATTCCTGAATGAGGGTCCCAAGCATTTCTTCACTCGCACCCTCGCCGTAGACGTCGGCTGTGTCAATGAGGGTTCCACCGGCGTCGAGGAAGGCGGCCAGTTGATCGCGTGCGTCATATTCATCGGTTGCACGACCCCAGGTCATTGTGCCCAGCGCCAATCGCCCAACTCGAATCCCAGAATTACCCAGTGGCCTTTGCTGCATGGCACAACCGTAGACCCATGGGCCAGAAAAGTGGGGAATGAAGGCCGTAGGCTAGCTCTATGAAACTATCAGTCAACCTTGGATATTGGGGCGCGGGAAACGACGCGGACAATTTGGAAGTCGCTCGAGAGGCCGATCGTCTTGGCTATTCGTGCGTGTGGGCCGCTGAAGCTTATGGCTCAGATGCCGCAACGGTTCTCTCTTGGATTGCCGCCCAAACCAAGCAGATAGATGTTGGTAGTGCCATATTCCAGATTCCCGGCCGAACGCCTGCAAATACCGCCATGACAGCCGCAACTCTGGACACACTTTCAGGTGGTCGTTTCCGACTTGGACTTGGAGTTTCAGGCCCACAGGTCTCCGAAGGCTGGCACGGGGTTCGTTTCACAAAGCCATTGCAGCGAACGCGCGAATACGTGGACATTGTGCGGATGGCGCTCTCACGCCAACGGGTTCAGTACGACGGTGAATTTTTCACCCTGCCTTTGCCTGACGGTCCTGGGAAGGCACTTACGCTTACGGTTCATCCGGTTCGCGAAAACATCCCCATTTATTTGGCATCGATTGGCCCCAAGAACCTTGAGTTAACGGGTGAGATAGCTGACGGATGGCTCGCCATTTTCTTTTCGCCGGAGCATGCTGGTGAGCTCATGAAACCACTCATCGCTGGGCGCAAATTGTCGGGGAAAACAATGGAGGGCTTCGATGTTGTTCCCACTGTTCCTGTGGTTCCAGGAGCGAACGTCGAGGAGTGCGCGAACTATGTGCGCCCCTACGCAGCCCTCTACATCGGTGGCATGGGAGCAAGAGACAAGAACTTCTACAATCAACTTGCCACGCGCATGGGCTATGAAGAGGCGGCGATTGAAATTCAAGACCGCTATATGTCAAAAGACTACGCAGGTGCTGCGGCCGCTGTCCCGATGGAATTCATCGACGCGACATCACTCATTGGACCGCCAGATCGAATCGCTAAACGCCTTCCCGCATATGCCGAAGCTGGCGTAACAAATCTCAGTGTGGCCTCTTTCGCCGGGACCCTGAAGGAGCGTGTGGGAACTCTGCATGTGATGAAGGAAGTTCTTAAGGGTTCTGGTTTGGGAGATCTGAATGCAAACGCCAGCGATTGATGGAAATGACTTGGTTTGAGGCAATATTTTTAGGGGCTCTTCAAGGATTGACCGAGTTTCTTCCTATTTCTTCTTCAGCGCATCTTTTCATCTTTAGCCAGTTTTTCGGTTGGACAGACCCGGGGGCTGCTTTCACAGCAGTGAGTCAGATTGGTACCGAACTCGCTGTGATTGTGTACTTTTGGCGCGACATCCGGCGAATTGTGTCGACGTGGTTTCGCTCTCTAGCAAACCCGGCATTACGCAGTGACCTTGAGGCCCGAATGGGTTGGTACGTGATCGTTGGAACGATTCCAGTGGCGGTCCTTGGATTTACATTTTCAAGCCAGATTGAGACAACGGCTCGAAACCTCTATCTCGTGGCCACGATGTTAATTGTTTTTGGAGTTATTCTGGGCCTAGCGGACCGCTACGGTCGCAAAATCAAGTCAATTGATCGACTCAAGTTTCCCGATGCCATCGCATTTGGCTGTGGGCAGGCACTTGCGTTGATTCCTGGAGTGTCTCGATCTGGTGCAACTATCACGACCGGTTTAGCGCTGGGCTATAACAGGGTTGCCGCAACGCGATATGCGTTCTTGCTCGCAATTCCGGCGGTCATGGGTTCTGGACTTTATGAGGCGACAAAAATCTCCGAACAGCAAAATACGCAATGGGGCCAAACGATTCTCGCTACAGTTATTGCGTTTTTTGTTGGACTTGGCGTGATTGCATGGCTGCTTCGATGGTTAACCACACGTACCTACACACCATTTGTGATTTATCGGGTGATTCTCGGAGCTCTGGTCCTGGTGTTGCTGGCGACCGGCACACTTACATCTGTGGGCTAAAGCCAACCGCTTTTCTTGAACGCACGAAAGAGAAGGCTGCAGGTGGTACCCATAAAGGCCAAAACAATGTAGTAGCCATACTCGAATTTGAGCTCAGGCATGTTTTCGAAATTCATCCCGAAAATTCCCGCAGTTAGAGTTGGTACTGCAGCAATCGCAACCCAAGCCGAAATCTTCCGCATATCCGTGTTTTGCTTGAGGTCCTGCAGAGCGGTTGATGCCATGAGCATTGTTAGTAGCGCGTTGTCGGTGCTTTCTACAACGTCATTGACACGGAGAATGTGATCGCCTATGTCGGCGAAAAATGGTTCTAACTCTTTTGGAATAGACTCATATGTTTCATTGGAAAATTTCTGGGCGGCGTTAACCAGGGGTGCAGCGGCTTGGCTGACCGCGATATTTTCGCGTTTGAGTAGATAGATATTCTTTGTTGTAAGTGCCGTGGGCTGCATTGAAAAAACATCTTGCTCTATTACGCGCATGTCTTCATGAACATCTTCAGATACCGCGAGATAGGTGTCAACCGTGATGTCCATAACGGCATACAGAACGGCAAGTGGCCCATGCTTTCTCAATCGTTCATCATGAGACATTCTTTTGCGTACATTTGTAAGGTCTCCAGCAACGCCGTACCGGACAGTGATCGCGAACCAGTCGCCAACGAATACTGAAGTCTGTCCCGTTGAGACTTCACGGGTAGTCGCGTCGTATGACAATGTCTTGAGTAAGGCAAAGCCTTCACCGTTACTCAACTCAAATTTTGCGCGCTGGGCAAGATTGGCTGCATCTTCGACGTCGAGTGGCTCGAGTGCAAAAAGTTCAGTTACCAACGAC
>CAMCYV010000036.1 GCA_945885645.1 Bifidobacterium breve
GGGCTGGCTGAGATACCGAGGCGGGCCGACACCTGCGTGACCGCGGTACTGGATGAATTAAGCAATTTTCCGGAAATTCGCAGGGTGTCACCCGGCCGTGGAGCTACCGGAGTCACCTGGTCAAGAACTACCGCAATCACTGAACCAGTTGGGTCAGCGGCGACCGGCATTGCCCCAAAGCAGGTGATCGATAGACCAGAAACCAGAAAAGGGACTACCAAGAGCAGGCGGTGCCATGGGGGGATGCGCTCGCCCAAAAACACCATGTAACGAGGATAAAGGCACTGGGTGGGTAACCTTGGCTGCCGTGTCCACTTCACTCCAGCGCCGAGCACTCGAGAGCCTCGCTCCCGTTGCCGGTTTGCTCTTTGAATTGGGCACACTTTTCCGCAATGAAGGCTTTGAACTCGCATTGGTTGGCGGCCCGGTTCGAGACGCATTTCTGCGCCGCACCTCACCATTAGCGGATCTTGACTTCACTACGAGCGCACATCCAGAAGACATTAAGCGGATTCTGGGCGGTTGGGCCGAGAACACATGGGACACCGGGATTGCATTTGGCACGATCAGTGCTAGCAAAGACAACCGCCAGATTGAAATCACGACCTATCGCAGCGAGAATTACAACGCCGACTCCCGTAAGCCCGATGTTGAGTTCGGAACAGAGTTGGCCGCAGACCTTGGTCGCCGAGATTTCACGGTAAACGCGATGGCATTAACACTTCCCACCTTGGAGTTTGTCGATTTATTCGACGGGCTAAACGACTTAGAAAACAAAGTCTTAACAACACCTTTCACCGCAACACAGTCTTTTTCTGATGACCCACTGAGAATGATGCGGGCAGCCCGCTTCGCCTCCCAACTACAGTTCTCGATTGCACCTGACGTAGTAACTGCAATGCGGGAAATGGCGTCACGACTTGAGATTGTTTCATCTGAGCGGATTCGCGAAGAATTGATCAAGATCGTGATGTCTGACCACCCACGTATTGGATTGACCATCATGGTGGAAACAGGACTTGCCGAATACGTGTTGCCTGAATTACCACTACTTCAATTGGAGGAAGACGAACATCACCACCACAAGGATGTGTATGAACACACACTTAAGGTGCTGGAGCAGGCTATAGATCTGGAAACCAGCCATGAACCAGAACTCCCAAATGACCTAATTCTTCGATTGGCGGCGTTACTGCACGACATTGGAAAACCAAAGACCCGAAAATTTGAATCCGATGGCCGAGTCTCATTCCATCACCATGAAGTTGTCGGTGCTCGCATGACAAGAAAACGAATGAAAGTTTTGCGATTCAGCAACGAACAGATTGAGGAAGTCGCAACCCTGGTGGAATTGCATCTACGCTTCCATGGTTATGGAACCGGCGAGTGGAGTGATTCTGCAGTCCGTCGTTATGTGCGTGATGCTGGAGCGCAGCTAACCCGTCTTCACAAATTAACGAGGGCCGATTCAACGACCCGCAACAGGCGCAGAGCCGCAACATTGCAAGCCGCCTACGACAGTTTGGAAGCGCGCATCGCACAACTGCAAGAGCAGGAAGAACTTGATGCAATGCGACCTGATCTCGATGGCTCGCAGATCATGGAGATCCTAGGAATCGGACCAGGTCGTGAGGTGGGTGAAGCCTATAAATTCCTGATGGAACTTAGGCTTGATCAAGGACCTCAATCACCTCAGTCTGCGACACAACAATTACTTCAATGGTGGTCCGAGCGCGGATAAGAATTTCCAATCCGGTCCAAATTCCAGCCATGAGAAGTGTGAGCATTACGCCGCTAATACTGCCTAGGTAAGTTCCACTCAGCAGGAACAGTAGCCAAATACAAATTACTGCCCAACGAATTATTGGTGCATATGGTTCCAATTTCACACCAGTGTCTAAGCCGGTTCGATCAGCGATCTCATTGAGCCCCCGAGTGAAGTGAGCACGTACGCGCTGCGCTGAGTTGGTGCTACCAGCTAGCCAACCACCAATAATTATCATGACCCCAAGTACTGCCAATGATTGCAGTCCGGAGATAAGGTAGGCCAGGAATGTCTGATAAACAACAACGGCCGCGCTCTCAAAAATGGTACCGGCGAATTGATTGTTAACGGCTCCTTCACCAAAAACAGTTGCGGCGTAGAGCGCGAGGGATGAAGCTATAACAACGACACCGACAGCCACGGTTGTTCGGGCCCTACGTCGTGCTAACAAGATTGACAGAATAAACATGGCAGCTATTAAGACCATGATCCAACCGAGAATTGGTGCGGAGAAGGCGTAAAAAGTACGCGCTTGGCTCAGAGCTGGAACACTCATCAAAACAAATTGCTTATCCGTTTTTGGGATGCTGACATTGGCGGCGAAGGAAATGCCGTTTTCAACTAATTTTTCTTGGGCGAGTGTGATCACTGAGTCAAGGTTGAGAACTACATCGTCGCCCTGCAGCTCTATGGGTCCACTGGGTTCATCTTGTAGAAGTGCAATGAATCCTTTTTGGGCTGCTCTATTGAGTGTTAACCAAGCTGTAGTAAAAGCGTCCGAGGTTACGAATGTGTCCACCGCTTGGCCAATCAAACCATTGATGCCCGTGGAAATGGGGCCTGCTAGACGGTCGGTTATCGCATTGTTCGGCAAAATTCCACCAAGGAAGTCACTTACTATGGACTCGGTATCTACCTGTGTCACGATCGAGTCGGTGACGACTTTAGCGAACGCAGCTTGCACCTCAGGGCTCGCGCCAATTGGACCCACAGTCTCGATATACCGCTCCGTGTCGATGATTGTGGAGTGAGCCCAGTGTCCAGCAACAGATAAAGGCGTCAAGATGGTTGCTAGGACGAAAACGATGATCGAGAAAATGGTCCGGGGACGGATCCGATCACGAGTGACGGGACTGCGCTGATACTGCTCTGTGGCTCCAATAGACATAGCCCAACCCTACTCAATGAACTTTTGTCTCAGTGTCAATACCGTGAACATGCTGAAAATAGCGAGGCTTCTCGCGTTAGTTTCCCGTTAGTTGTCGGTTACACCGGGTTTTTACTGCCCGCCCGCCAATACCAAAGAGCGGCTATGGCCAGGCCGATACCAACACCGGCGTACAGCGTTGGCGCGACTCCTGAAACGGGGGCTAGTAGTGCCACCAAGATGATTCCGGAAACGAGGGCGACATTCACGCTCATGTCAAAAAGGGAGAAGATGCGACCCAGGCTTTCATCAGGAATTTCGCGTTGAATGACCGTGTCCGAACACACCTTGACCGCCTGGCCCGCAAATCCCAGACTAAACCCAGCAACGATTAGCAACGGGAAGTTCTGAAGTGTGGCAGCAAAAGCAAAGACCACCATTCCAGCCGATGCTTGGGCGACGGTTAAGGAGGACCAGCGAGGGATCCCAATTTGGCGGGTCATCCAAGGGGTCACAATTGCTGCGAGGAGAGCTGCCGTAGCGGCAGAACCCGAAAGGATCGCGAAGTCGGCAAGCGCCGCATTGGCATTGGAACTTTGGTGGAAAGTGTTTCGAAGTAGAAGTAGTGCACCAGCCGTGACAACACCGAATGAAATTCGATTTACAGCGACGAGTGCGAGCGCCCTAGCTGCGACTCCGTGTGCACCTAATGTGCGAACACCGGAAACCAGTTCAACCGTTACACCGCGAAGTGAATCAACCATCGAGTGTTTGATTTGGTGTGTTGGGCCTAGTGCGTGAACCGCAATTGTTCTCGCAATAAATGCAGCTGAGGTAAAAGTACCTATTGCAAACATGAGTAGTGCCACACTGCCGGTGTCACCACCACCAAACACCTGCCGAATTCCTAAACCAGTGGTTGCGCCAATAACGAAGGCAATGGTTCCGGAGGTTGGTGTTAGTGCATTTGCATAGATGAGCTCTTTGCCTTTAACAACATGGGGCAAGGACGCCGAGAGTCCTGCCAAGATGAATCGACCAACACCGAGCACGGCGAGGACGGAAATTCCTAGGACCACGGATTCATTTCCGGCGAGCACGGCAGCAATTACAGGGATTGTAAGTAGTGCTTTGAGCAAGTTTGCGCGAACCAAAATATTGCGTCGTAACCAGCGGTCAAGGAAGACACCGGCAAATGGTCCAATGAGGGAATAAGGAAATAGCAAAATACCAAATGCCACCGCTATTGCGGTGGCATTTGGTTCACGTTCTGGTGAGAAAAGAACAAATGAGGCGAGTGCGGCCTGAAAAAAACCGTCTCCGAATTGGCCAACTAAACGAGTGCTGTATAGAGCCCTGAAATCACGACGGCGAAGCAGGGACCGAACAACCGGTAGCCGCTGCACAAGAACAGAGGCTACCGGCTGTCTAAGGTCTACCGATCGATGGTGCCAGCGATAAAGTCTTCGACGGCCTGCTTTGCCTCGGAGTCGTTGTACTGCACCGGAGGTGATTTCATGAAGTAGCTGGAAGCCGAAAGAATCGGTCCGCCAATTTTGCGATCCATGGCAATCTTTGCTGCGCGGACTGCATCGATGATTACACCGGCACTGTTGGGTGAATCCCACACTTCGAGTTTGTACTCGAGGTTGAGGGGAACGTCACCGAATGCGCGGCCTTCAAGGCGAACAAAGGCCCACTTGCGGTCATCGAGCCAGGCAATGTAATCTGATGGACCAATGTGAACGTTCTTCTCGCCTAAGTCATGTGAGAGTTGAGAAGTAACCGACTGCGTTTTCGAAATCTTCTTCGATTCGAGGCGATCGCGTTCGAGCATGTTCTTGAAGTCCATGTTTCCACCAACATTGAGTTGGTAGGTGCGGTCAACAATTACGCCGCGGTCTTCGAACAACTTGGCCAATACTCGGTGGGTGATTGTTGCACCAACCTGGCTCTTAATATCGTCACCGACAATTGGTAAACCGGCGTCTTCGAACTTCTTTGCCCATTCGGGTGTTCCAGCAATGAAGACAGGGAGTGCATTAACGAAGCCACAACCTGCATCGATTGCACACTGTGCATAAAACTTGGCGGCAGCCTCTGAACCAACGGGCAGGTAGCACACAACAACGTCAACCTTGGCGTCTTTCAAAGCTTGAACAACGTCAACCTCGGGGGCGTCAGACTCGGTGATTGTCTCGCGGTAATACTTGCCGAGACCGTCGAGTGTGTGGCCACGTGAGACCTTCACCCCGGTGCTGGGAACGTCACACAATTTGATTGTGTTGTTTTCCGATGCACCGATTGCGTCAGCGAGGTCCAGTCCAACTTTTTTGGAGTCAACATCAAATGCAACTACAAATTTGACATCATTAACGTGGTAAGGCCCAAATTGAACGTGCATGAGTCCGGGGACAAACTCACCTGGCTTGGCGTTTTTGTAGTACTCCACCCCTTGAACGAGGGATGCAGCACAGTTACCAACACCAACAATTGCTACGCGAATTTCTCCGCCGGGTTGTGCACTCATTTCTTACCTTTCCTGGGTTACTTTCTCTTGATCAATTAATTCTGTAAGCCAGCGCACCTCGCGCTCGGCCCCTTCCAGTCCGTGCTGTTGAAGTTGAAGTGTGTAGGCATCGAGACGCTCTTTACCGCGGATGAGAGATTCACGGAGTGCCTCAACCCGCTCTTCAAGTCGCGAGCGGCGGCCTTCCAATATGCGAAGGCGGGTACGTTCTTCGGTTGCTGAAAAAAACGCCAGGTGGGCGGCAAAACCTTCGTCCTCCCAGGCTTCAGGACCGGGCTTATTGGCCCACTCACCAAAAATTTCTTTACCCTCAGCCGTGATTGCATAAACAATGCGGGCCCGACGACCGGATAGTGCGGGTGCGGTGCTTTCCGTGGCTGGGGTGAGTGACTTTTCCTCAATCAATCCGGTGGCATACATCCGTTTGAGAGCTGGATACAAAGAGCCATAGGACAGTGCTCGAAATGGACCGAGAACCGTGGTGAGTTGTTTCCGCAGCTCATAGCCATGCTGTGGGCCTTCACCGAGCACGCCCAGGATTGCGAAACTCAAGACATCGCGGCGGCTACTCATGTGGATCAATATATCGTTTCGATATATCTAATGTCAACTTACCCCATAATTGAATTCGGGTCTAAACTTAATTTATGGTTCAGAGGCGCAGGGAAGGTGTACGAGGTCGGGTAGCCCGTGGTGAATTGGCCAAAAATCCACCCAAAAGAGGCCCGATTCCAGCGCCAGAACCCGTATCAGACCCACAAAAACCACGGAACGTAGTGGATTATGGGCTCTCGAGGGCAGCCGACATCAAAAAACTTCACCGGGGAGGCGCACTCACCAGCGACTATTGTGAGGCCGACCCTTATTTACTCAAGGCAGCCAAGTTCCATGGGGAACAGGCAAAAGATAACTGCCCAGCCTGTAAAGGCAAACGCCTCGTGAACTTGCACTACATATACGGTGATGAATTAGGCCCTTACGCCGGAAGAATCCGCAAAGCAGAGGAATTACCGCCGATGTGCAGCACATTCGGCGAATTCCGGGTCTACGTTGTAGAAGTGTGCCCCGACTGCCACTGGAACTACCTGATTCGCGCCTTTTCACTCGGCGATGGAACTCCCCGGCGCGCCGTACCGTCTTTTAAGGGCGATGATCTGTTGGACTAGTCCTCGGCACTGAAATAACTGACGTTTTGGAAATCTGTCCCCTTCCCCGATAGGACAACGGTGGCAACCCCAGCGAAGAAAAAGCCGATCAAGCGGAGCACAAGCGCCGGCTCAACCGCGCCGCGTCGACGACGCCGCTGGCTACGGCGAACCTTATGGCTGTTTTTTCTTCTCGCTGCCTTGGGAATAACCGTTTTTGCGGTTCTATTGATCCGCACTCAAGTACCAACACCCAATGAATTGGCAACGAGTGAAGCGACCGTTGTCTACTACGCGGACGGTGTAACTGAAATAGGACGCTTGGGTGAATCAACCCGCCGATCCGTTCCCTTAACCAACATTCCCCTTGGCGTTCAACAAGCCGTCCTTGCGGCGGAAGACCGCGACTTCTACAACCATGGTGGGATTTCACCAGTGGGAATTGCGCGCGCGGCATTTAACAACATAACCGGAGGTAACACTCAGGGTGGATCAACCATTACTCAGCAGTACGCGAAGATCGCGTTTCTTACCCAAGATCGTACGTGGAATCGCAAAGTCAATGAAGCACTACTTGCATTTAAGTTGGAAACTGTAATTTCAAAAGAACAAATCCTTGAGGATTACCTGAACACGATCTACTTTGGTAGAAATGCAAATGGAATTGAAGCGGCATCGATCGCATATTTTGGGGTACCGGTCAGTGAACTCGACTTCGCCCAAGGTGCCGTACTTGCGTCGGTTATCAAATCCCCGTCGGGACTTAGCCCGGAAGAGAACTTGAGTGGCCTCAAAGCTCGATGGTCCTATGTTCTGGACTCCATGGCAGAACTGGGTGACATCACCCAAGAACAACGTGACTCAGCACAATTCCCAGAAATTGCTGCCTTTAAACAGAAGGATCGCCTTGGCGGTCAAGTTGGATACCTCCTAACGGCAGTCGAGCAACAACTAGCTACTCAAGGCTACGGCCAAGAAGAGATTCAACTTGGTGGACTCAAAGTCATCAGCTCATTTGATCGCAAGGCCCAGCGAGCCGCCCAACGCGCAGTGAAGGAGCAAGGTCCAACGTCAGGAACAGAGGGCCTACGCATTGGCTTGGCAGCGGTTAAACCAGGAACGGGTGAGGTGCTCGCGATGTATGGAGGCACCGACTTCATTGCCGACCAAATCAATAACGCCACCCAACAGTTTGCCCAAGCAGGTTCAACATTTAAGCCATTCGCGCTTGCCGCTGCATTAGGTCAATCAGTGCAATTGAATTCACTATGGAATGGAAACTCACCGTCAACCGTTAACGGTTATACCTTTAACAACTACGGAAACAATTCCTACGGTGTCGTTTCGCTTCTGCAGGCAACCGAACTCAGCATCAACTCCGCGTATGTAGAACTAACGGCTGACATTGGTGTGGATAGTGTTGTTGACTCCGCGTTAGCTGCTGGTATCCCTGAAACAACACCAGGCCTGAACCTCGAATCACCTGACCTAACATTTGTTCTTGGCACCTCCTCGCCGTCGGGTTTGGACATGGCAAATTCCTATGCAACATTTGCCAACGAAGGAGTGCGCAGCAGCACAACATTTATTAAACAAGTCTTTGGATCCAATGGTGGTCTGCTCTATGAATATCAGCCGACACTTACAACAGCTTTCATTCCCGACGTTGCAAATAGCGTCAACTATGCCCTTTCTAAAGTTGTTACCGATGGAACAGGAAAAGCTGCTCTTGCACTTGATCGGCCGGCAGCCGCGAAAACTGGTACGACAGATGACAACAAGAGCGCTTGGTTTGCTGGCTATACCCCGCAAATTTCAGCGGCTGTTCTCATGGCGAAAGAAGACTCAAGTGGAATACCCATATCCATGGCAGGCACAGGTGGGTTGACAACTGTTACCGGTGGATCTTTCCCAGCAGCGATCTGGACCGCATTCATGAAAGGCGCTCTCAAATCAGAACCGGTCATGGAGTTCCCAGAACCACCTGAGAGTGTGTTCACCCCAATTGAATGCCCAGACTTTATTGAGACGGATCTGGAAGAGATTCCATTCGGTTGTCCAATACCCGAAGTAATTAATGAATTTGGACCGGAAAACACTGGATCAGATCCCGCAGCCGTTGATTCCGGCGAAACTGGTGGACCTGTGAACGAGTTTGGACCCAATGGACCACCGACGGATCCGTTGAGCAACGAAGGTAGACCATAATCCTCCCGTGAGCCAGCCAAAGACCACGGAGCGTCTCGGCGGACCGTTTGGCCAACTCGCCATCCGAAGTTACACACTTCTCCCGCCGATCTACGTTCTCATTGTTTTGGCTGCACTGACCTATTCCTTGGGCTACCTTCTTGACCTCCCCTGTCTAGTCAATGGCTGGAGTGACCCGCAGCGCTACATGCACCTGTGTTATTCGGATATTCCACCGCTTTATGTTGACCGTGGATTTGCCGAAGGAATATTTCCCTACCTCCAAACAGGATCAAATGGCATGTACCTGGAGTATCCGGTTGGTACGGGTTTCTTCATGTATATCTCCGCGGTCATTACCGGCTGGACCCTTCAGTTCTACCCCAGCGGATATCGGGCGTTCTTCGACGTCAATGTAATCCTGCTGTTTATTCCCTTTGTTGTAACGGTAGTCGCGACTGCACTAACCAAGCCGAAAGATCCGTGGCGGGCTGCAATGATTGTATTCGCACCAACCATGATTTTGGCTGCAACAATTAACTGGGATCTCATTCCGATTGCACTGGTGGCACTTGCATTTCTTGCCTGGTCAAAAAGGAAACCAACACTCACGGGAGTTTTACTCGGTCTGGCCATAGCATCAAAGTTCTATCCGATATTTCTACTTATCGGTTTTATTCTTTTGGCGTGGAAAAGTAATTCATGGCGACCAACACTCAACATGATCGCTGCAGCATTCTTGACATTCCTTGCGGTGAACATCCCTTTTGCAATTGCAAACTTTGAAGGATGGATTCACTTTTACACGTTCAACTTTGGTCGATCAATTGATTTCGGATCTTTCTGGTACGCCGTAACCCAAATAGGTCTGCCAACGATACCGAACGACTTACTCAATTATGCGTCAACCGCACTGTTCGCACTCCTGCTAATCGGGATTGCATTCCTGGTAAAGAGGGCTCCAAGTTCACCAAACATTGCACAGATTTCATTTCTCATTCTCGCGGCATTTGTTATTACTAATAAGGTGTATTCACCGCAATACGTGCTCTGGCTCGTACCGCTTGCGGTATTGGCGCGGCCTAACTGGCGCGACTTCTTGATCTGGCAGGTAGGTGAAGTCACCTATTTTATTGGAATTTGGTGGTTCCTTGCGGGATACGGAATTGAAGGATCACAAACACTGACACCTCAATGGTATGCAGCAGCTACCTTCGTTCACATTGCAGCGACGCTTTACTTTGCAATCCGGGTCGCGATTGACACCCAACACGATCAGACAAGAAAGACAGAGTCGAAACGCGAAATGGTGAATCGAACTTCAGCCCGCACCTGATCACCTACGCGTGGCAGAACTGATTCGTTGTTCAACCACAACATGGAAACATGTTGGTGTGGGGGCTCGGCAAACCAGCGTTGTTTTCCGCCAATGCTAAACGGTGACATGGCTCTTCCGGCAGCATCAAGTGCACCAATCCCAAACGAGGTAACCCGCTGACGCAGGGAAGTGGTGGGTGAAGGC
>CAMCYV010000037.1 GCA_945885645.1 Bifidobacterium breve
CTTTTCACCGGTTCAACATCTGCAGATACCGCTTACACCGCGCTTGGTGCTTATGTCGGAGACACCGAAGCGGTTACGACCCGGGTTGATGACTTCGGTTCTACCGTCAGAATTGAATTGAACGGGCCTGAAATTTTCGGAAGCGGAGCAGGGAATGCATTCGCCGTGCTCACTTCGATCGCAAGCAATCTGCGAAGCGCACCGGCTAGCCTTTCAGTCGACTTGACGTCACTTGACTCCGTGATCACCACGGCTCGGAATGCCCAATCAACCGTGGTCTCCCGAATCAATCAACTCAATGAGCTTCGCGACGTTACTGCGGACCGGATTTTGAGTGTTACGGGAGCTTTGTCCGCTGTTGAAGACACCGACCTCACAAAGACGGTCATGGAGTTGACTATGCAGCAGACAAGCTACGAAGCAGCCCTGTACTCCACTGCCCAAATTATGCAACCGTCGCTGATGGATTTCTTAAGGTAATATGAATCCGCAAGCTCAAGAAGGAGAACCCATGTCAGTCAATGCACAAATCGATGTGCAGAACGACGTCCCCGTCGTCGAAGTTCGGGGCGGGCTTCTTGGGTTTCCCGAGTTCACCAAGTTCACGCTGATCAAAATGAACGACGAAGGGTTGGTCTACCGACTCCAATCCATCGAAGACGCCGCCATCAACTTTGTTGTGGTTCCCGCAGCCTCGTTCTTCCCTAATTACGCGCCCATAGTCGACGACGAAGTGGCGAAGCGGTTCAACCTCGCAGGCGGCGCAGAAGTTCTGCTTCTTCTCGTGGTGACGTTAGGTGAAACGTTCAAAGACTCTACAGTTAACCTCATGGCCCCCCTGCTTCTTGATCCAAATGCCCAAATCGCCGAACAGATAATCGTGGAAAATAGCGATTTGTCTGTGCGCACCCCACTAATGGCTGCGTAGTCAACAGGTGCTCGTACTTAGTCGTAAGGTTGGCGAAAGCATCGTTATCGGTGACGACGTAGTTGTCACCATCCTTGAGATCCGCGGTGATCTGATCCGGGTAGGAATTGATGCACCCAGACACATAAAGGTGCACCGACGCGAAGTATTCGAAGCCATTGAGGCTGCAAACAGGGAAGCCGTTGCGCCTACTCTGGAAGCCATGTCGGAGTTTGCCTCTGCAATCAAGGGCCTTCCGGTTTTGCCAAAAACGAAAGACTCAGATTAACGTTGAGCAATTAGTGCACGGATAGCTTGTGCTACCTGATCCGGGTGATCTATTGGCTCGGTTCGTAGTTGCTTAATTCCCACGCCGGAAATTGTCAATCTCCCATAATCAAAGGCTCGACCGAATGGCCCTTGTTGGATATCGACGCCCTCAATTTTATTGAACTCAAGTGACTCTTTGTTTCTAAAGATGAAAGTCCGCACCACTTGGATCTTTTCTGAATCGATAATCATGCGAAACATAACCCAATTAATAAAACTGAGTAACGGGAATAACGACAGCAGCAGAGCTAACAAGAGCGCAAGGGAAGCGTTGATCTGAACCAAGATAATCACACCCACGACAAAGATAACCACGAACCAGATGACCAGACTCACCACGATTGCACGGACCGAGGCGCGGCGCTCCTCAAGGATTACTCCACCGAGTGAATCCTTATCTGAGCTTTCAGCGGTGCTTTTATCTGGGCCTTGATCCATGTGAATATCTTAGACCAAAATCTTGCACAAGAGGCTAGACATTGGGTGGCGGTGGTAGGGACACATGAAAGGATGGGATTGTGAGCGAAGATTTTTGCGGACAGGTGAGCGGAAATCCTGTGGTCCACTACATAGGAATTGATCCCGGTAATCACCTGCCATTGATGATCACCCTGGATTCTCGCGGTCGACACTGGTTGACCGACGGCACCAGGTCCACGGTTGTCTACCCTGCCGTGAGGGACAACTCCGGTGTCGGCGCGGTGACCTTCACTTACGACTACACGGTTGATCGATCCACGTCATTACTTTCCACGATTGAACCAATCAAAACCAAAGAACTTCCGTTTAACCCGTTGATTTATGTGAACTGGTTACTTCTTGCGGTTTACCGGATGGTGCAATCGCATCCGCGGGGTACCTTAGGAATCGACAGGGCCGTGATGGATCACGACCCTCTATTTGACAGTAATCAGTTGCGGGTGAAAATTCAGGGTGTTGAAAAGCTGTACCTGATCAAACGATTTCGCCCGCGACGACGAGGACATTTTCTGGTTGAAATCATTGCTCGAGACAATGAACAGGTGATGCTGCTCGCGGAGCACACCGTTCTAGGTTTAGTACTGAGTAAATCACTGGATGTCCGACCCGGAGAAGCTGAACTCCAAGCACGCGAAATCATGGACGAAATTCTCGACTTCATTTGGGCATGCAACAACGATGCGAGAAACGATGGGGAGGACAGGTTAGAGGGCTAGGAAGCCATTAATTTGGTGGACTGATTCTCAACCAGATCCGCACGTAATTTGTCTAAACTTGATTGCAACTTGCGAGCATTGGTGACTTCTTCGTCAAGTTGAACGCTTAATTCACTAATCCGGAGATTGAGGGCTTCGATAGTTTCGCGATCGTGTTCGATCTTGGCGGCGTGCTGAACTTGCACTTCCACCATTTCGCGCTTGAACTCGGCCGTCTCCAAAAAGTGCTTCAGTTCGAGGCGTTCGGTCTCGTTTTTGACATAACCCATCATGGCCAGGAGCCCTAGGGCTGCCACCAAGAACACAAGTACGAAAATCCAAACTTCCATGTCAGAACCTTACACCTTTCGCGTCATTCTTAATATCGGCTTACTAATTCTGTGGCTGAGACTATTCGCCCTGAATATTAATGCCAAACGTATCATTTACGAGGGCGTTGACAGAATCGCTGAGCATGCAGGCAATGTAGGTAAGGCTGCCAATGAACGCCACAATCACGAATAACCTTGTCACCGGATCCATGCCGAAGCCCTTGCCAGATTCCCGCGCCATGCCTGCTCCCATCACTACGTGCTCTCGTGGGGCTTCCCACCAAAAATCTACCGCCTACCGCTCATTGCGGGAATAAATCTGCGATGATGATTTCTAGGGAAAAGCGAAATTTCACCCTGTAGCGGCCGATAATACTTAACAGGACACGTATCCCTCGGTGTGAATTCGGGGGTTAGGGAAGGGAAGTGGTACCAATTATCACTCTATCGTCTGTGCCGGACGGCGTAACCGTTGTCTCCTCAGTTGAGAAGGCAGAGCAGATGGCGGAGCGTAAAAAGGCTCCTCCCCTCATCATTTTGGAATCCTTGCAGGCCTATTTGGATGAAATGGGATTCGGCACGGGTGAACTCCTGTGGGGCCGGATGGGAATGCAGGCCTCCTCGGGTACTTTCCACCTCGCGCGCGATGCAAATGTCCAATTTGCCCTCAAGCGGCGCCTCAATGGGCCTGCGCCCAGCGATGTCATGAGCTTGGAAGATGAGATCGCGCTGCTCAAGATCCTGCGGGACAACCACCTGCACGCCCCTGAAATTTTGCACGTGTGTAATGACAGCAGCATCATTGGCGCACCCTTCTATCTCAGTGCATTCCTGCCTGGCGAACGAGTTGTCAATTCCATCCCTGAGGAATTGGACAATGTTGAAGACAAGGTCGGGATGTCTCGCCGGGCCATTGATGACCTAGCCCGCATTCAGGTTGAAATCAGCCCTGATCAGGTTGCCGGCCTTGACCACGGAGGAAGTGACCTGCGCAAACTGGTTTTGGAGTCCAAGCGCCTAGCCCGCAAACTCAAGATGCGCCGCCTTCCCGGATTCGAGATCCTGGGGGAGCATCTTTTAGAAAACTTCCCCGAAACCCGGCCCTCGGTCCTGAGCCACGGCCGCTACAGCATGCAAAACCTGTTATTTCTACCTAAGTCCCCACCGACCATTTCTGGGGTTTTCGGCTGGGAACGTGCCACCGCCTGCGATCCCCTCATGGATCTGGGCTATTTCACGGCCACCTACTCTGCCCGCGACCTCCCAGAGACCCCGCTGGATACCGCACCCGTTACCCGCGATGAAGACGGATTTCTCTCTCGAAATGAACTCATTAACGTGTATCGCATCGCAACACACCAGGACACAGCCGAGCTCCCGTGGTTTCAAACCTTCTGTTTGTGGAGGGAGGCTGTGCGCCTAGAAGAGATTTACGAGCGGCTAATGAATAAGGAAGCCGTTCCCAGTAAGTCCTTCGCCCTCAAACTACGCGATGGCGTCCCGGCCGTCTTGGCCAATGCTGCCTACTTCTCTAAAGTTGACGGAGTTGAGGCGGTAGCCCCCAAGCGCTAGGTCTTAAGCGCTAGATATTTGTGCGCTTAATTCCTCAGCATTTGGTCTTTGGAACCGATCCTTTCCCATTGATGCGCGATTTTCCGCGCCTGAATTTCCGCGCCTAAACGGGAGTTAACGTGAGTATCAACGATGTCATGTCGCGGATCGGAGAGATCCGAAGCCGACTTGAGCTTCCCCCGCTACAAACGGGATTTGCCGCGCCTATGGCCGGGTCGAATGTAATCGATGCCAATTCCCAATTCCCCAGCCCCACTGGGACGGATTTTCAGTCCACCCTCGACGCAATGACAGATCCAGCCCCGGGCTTATCGGGTGCGCAAAACCAGATGGGCGCTTTATCTCAGCCTGCCGGCACCGGAATGTTGTCCTCGGATACCGAACTTGGCGCTCGAATGTCTGAATATGCGGTCAACTTTGTCGGCGTGCCCTATGTGGCTGGTGGAAATAACCCCAAAACAGGCTGGGATTGTGCGGCTTTCACCGAGTGGATTGCCCAGCAACACGGGCTCTCCATTCCGCCAGTGTCCTGGGAGCAGATCAAAACCGGTGAACCGGTGGCCTCACTCAAGGACGCACGAGCCGGTGATCTGGTCTTCTTCCACGAGCCTTCCGGTCATAGTCGAGACCCATCTGCGCTCAAGGTTAACCACGTGGGCCTCTATCTGGGTGACGGTCGCATGGTCGAAGCAGCCAATCCAAGTGCAGATACTCGAATCAGTGAAGTGAGCGTCGAGAAACTAGTCGGAATCCGACGCCTGGCCGGCTCAATCAACGGTTAATTCTTCTGCTGAAAAACTCTCAGATGCCTCACTGGTTGGCCGATAACTCCTTTGAGCAGGAAGCTCGCAGCACTCGCCATGGATTTGGCCCAATTGCCCTACGGGGTGAACGGGGTTTCGCATGGACCTTGGTCTGGTAAATCCGTCGGTACGGATCGCTCTTGACGGATTAATGATGCGTCAAGAAGCCATTGCCAATAACGTATCCAACATGTCCACGCCCAATTACACGGCAACTAACGTCGAATTTGAGGGCGCGTTGAGCGCTGCCCTAGACATGCCCGGCATTGGCACAGCCACTCCCAGGGACTTTATGAGCACCGTTGCTTCCGAAGCTCCACGCAAACAAGATGGCAACAATGTCAGCCTCGAAGAACAAACACTGCTGGGCACGGAAACTAACCTGCGGCTTGAACTCGCATTGCGCGCGGCCGAGGGAAGATTTAATTCAATCCGATATGTCTTGGGCGGTAGCTGATCATGCTGTCGATTTTTAATATTTCGAGCACCGGAGTCAATTTTTACAAGAACTCACTGGACGCGATTGCCTACAATGTGGCCAACATAAACACGGTCCGCAGCATGGAGCAAAGCGCAGTTCGACGCCAAACCGTTGTTGGAACCGCGGACGCATCACCTGCACCAAGCATGGTCGGGACCGGTGGCACCGTGGGCAACGGAGTTTCCTTCAAGATGGTTCAATCCGATTCGGGTGAGGGTCTCGTCACTTTCGACCCAGAGCACCCTCTTGCTAACGAAGATGGCTACGTCCGTCGTCCTGACATTGACTTGACGACCGAAATGGCCGACATGATTATTGCCCAACGCGGCTACCAGGCCAACCTTGCTGTCATTCAGCGTGCAACCGAGTCCTATCAAGCCGCCCTTCAGTTAGGTAAGTAACCCATGGCCTTCAGCATTCCCGGAGTTTCACTCTCAGCAGCGTTACCTCCGCTTCCTCCCACGCCCCCAAGTCCAAGTATTAGTCCGGGTTCCAGCACAACTGCGACCACCGGGGTTGGCGGCGCGGGCACCGGCACAGACTTCGGAGCCAGCTTGGCGAGCGCAATGGACCAATTGGGCGCACTCCACCAAAACTCTGACGCACTTGCCACCAAAGTCGCAACCGGTGAATTAAAGAATCCCCATGAGTACCTCATGGCGGCACAGGAAGCGTCCATTTCCACTCAAGCTGCGGTAGCCGTACGAAATAAAGCACTCGAAGCCTTCAATGAAATCATGAGGATGCAACTGTGATTGAGACCCTGAGAATTTTTGGTACGAGGGCGATTACAGCCCTTCGTCAATTCACCCCCGGCCAGATCACCGCCATTGTTATCGGGATTCTTGCGCTTCTCGTGGGCGCAGTGTTATTGCGTCAGGTGACCGCTTCCCCAATGACACCGTTGTACTCAAACCTTTCGAGTGAAGACGCGGTCGCGATCTCTGAAGAACTTGATGCTCAAGGCACCCCATATGAACTAAGTGCAGGCGGAACCCAGATTCTTGTGGCCCCGGAAGCCGTTTCATCAGCCCGACTGGCCATGAGTGCTGCCGGACTTCCTGCCGACGCCGGTAGCGGTTACTCGCTCCTCGATGAGCAAGGAATGACTACTTCGCAGTTTATGCAAAATGTCACCTATCAGCGCGCACTCGAAGGCGAACTGTCAACCACGATCGAAGGAATTGACGGAGTGCGCGCAGCAACCGTTCACCTTGCTATTCCCGCTGAAACCGTGTTCACCCAAGCATCAGATAAGCCCACTGCATCCGTGCTCCTCACTCTGGGTGGGGGTCAAACACTCGATGGCGAGCAGGTCCAAGCAATCACCAGTTTGGTGGCCTCCTCGGTACCCGGTCTTTCACCCGAAAGTGTGAGTGTCTCGGATTCTTCCGGCGCATTGCTCTCCGGTGGCGGTGTTTCTGGCGCAGCTTCGGTGTCACAGGCTGCCCGAATCGAGAAGGGCATTATGGAATCTGCGCAGTCGATGCTTGACAAGGTTCTCGGTCCCGGCGTTGCAAGTGTCATCGTCAAAGCCGAACTTGAATTTGATCAAAGGACTACCACTACGCAGGAATACTCCTACCCCGAGGAATTGCCCGCACTCACCGGACAGACGAACACTGAGACTTACACCGCAACTGATAACAGCCAAATCGATGGCCCCGTCGTAGGGGAACCACCCGTTGTTGTGGGTGAGGGCACCGTCACAGATTCCCAGAACGACTATGAAAAAACTTCAACAACCGCGACGAATCCCATTAACAGCACCATCACTGAGCGAGTAGGTGCGCCGGGAGATATCCGCAGGCTCACCGTTGCCGTTCTGGTTGATGCAGCAGTTCCCGCAGCAACATTCGCTGAGGTTGAGGGGATCGTTTCAAACGCTGTTGGACTCAATGTGGAGCGTGGCGATGCAATCCAGGTTTCACAGGTGGCGTTTGACACAACGGCAGCAGATGCTGCTGAGGCCGCTGCCGCTGAAGCGCTGGCAGCTGAAGAGTCTGCCGCGTTGTTTGACACGGCACGCAAAGCGGGTATTGCCATCTTGGTACTTGCGGTCCTGATTTTGGGCGTGCTTTCGCTTCGTCGTCAGCGCCGAACGGCGATCGACATGGAAATGCTTGAAGCCCAAGGATTTGGCGGCCCGGTCATGTTGGAGCGCCTCGACGAAAATGGCGAGGTGGTTTACGAACCTGCTATTCCTATTGCGGTCGGACCCGGTGGCGAGGCCATAATGGAAGAAGAAATCGTTCCGACTTACATCAAGAGCCCCGGCTCAGCAACCTACGACTCACTCCGTGACTTTGCTACCGAAGAACCCGAGCAGGTCGCTCGCGTGCTACGTACCTGGATCGCAAAGTAGGCCGCGCCCATGCCACCCATTCGCCCCGAAGAAATCACACCCGCCTACAAGGCTGCCGTCATTGTGGCCCAGCTGGGTCCTGCCGCAGCTCGGCCCGTGTTTGCTCAATTGCCGAATGACGATATCCAGACCATCGCGGGCGAGGTCGCCCGGCTCAAAGAAGTTGATCCGACACTTGCATTAGAAATTATTCGCGAGTTCATCACCTATGCCGCGAGCACCCGAATGGCTGGCAGTGGTGGCCTTGATGTGGCCCGAGACTTACTAGACCTGATCTTTGAGCCGGCCGAAGCTGATGAGATGTTCGAGCAATTGGTGAGTTCCATTGCAGAAGCCCCATTTCATTACATGCGCAAAATGGACTCTTCACAAATCCTGTCCTTCATTAAAGATGAACACCCACAGATCATTGCCGTTGTTCTTGCATATTTGCCATCAGATCTCGCCTCATCGGTTCTTTGTTCACTTCCTGATGAGGTTCAAGGATCAGTTGCCGGTCGAATTGGACTCATGGGTCGGGTCAATCCGGACTCTGTCCGCTTAGTCGAATCTGTTCTGCAACGCAAAATGTCCAATGTTCTCGTTACAACAGAATCTTCGTATATCGGTGGCCTCGATCCCTTGATCAGCATAATTCAACGAACGGACCGACAGACCGAAAAGGTTCTCCTGGAAAGCATTGAAGAGCGTGACCCGAAACTTGCCGAGAACATCCGCTCGCACCTCTTCCTCTTTGAGGACATTTCGAAGGTTGATGACAGGTCGCTGCAGTTGATTTTGCGTGAGGTCAGTCCGCAGGACCTCGCCATGTCGTTGAAGGGTGTGAGCCCGGAAGTCCACGCGAAAGTACTACGAAACCTTTCCACTCGTGCAGCAGACATGCTGGAAGAGGAATTGGAACTCATGGGTCGGGTTCGCCGCAGCAGCGTGGAGGAAGCTCAAGGAAAGATCGTTGCTGTCATTCGACGCCTTGATGAAAAGGGCGATATTGAAATCAGTATCGGTGGTGGTGAAGATGACTTTGTTTCTTAGCGCATCCCGCCTGACACCGGCTGAAGCAAGCAACGTGACCGCAACTCGGTTTGACAGTGTTTTGAGTTTGCCTGAAGTTGATCATTCACCGGTACTCGAATCCCCGGCAGTTCATCATCACGTCGAATCTGAGTCCAGCTTGATGAACCGAGGTTTTGATGCAGGTTTTCAAGCTGGATCTGATGCCGGTTATGAATCCGGTTATGAATCTGGTCTTAAGAGCGGGCATGATGCCGGGTTCGCCGCAGGTTTGAGCGAGGGTCGCGAGCAGATGGTTGCTGAAGTCCGCGCAGAACTGCAGACCGAGCACACGGCCATCATGTTGGAACACTCTGAATTGAGAGCCAAACTTGAAATCGCCGTGAACACCATGGCAAGTGCGTTGTCCTCATTGGAGTCGGCCACCGTTCCGGTGTACGCAGAGGTCGGCATGAAGCTTGGCGATGTCGTTGTTGAACTTGTTGAAGGACTTCTTGGATCGGAACTTTCCGCGGACAAGGCGCATGTCGTCAATGCGATCAGCTCCGCCGCCGCCGAAATCCCAGGCCACTCTGAAGTGCGCGTTTTACTGCACCCCGACGACCTCGAAATAGTTCAAGACTTGGATATCGATTTTGAAGAGGCGCTCCAGCGTCCGGTTCGCCTAATGGCTGACGACTCAATTGAACTTCACGGAGCAGTTGTGACAAGTGGATGCACTCGGGTCGATTCCCAAATCGGCCAGCGCATCGCGCAACTCAAGGAGGCGCTCTCCTCGTGAACCTCCAACAGACTTTGGAACATGGTCGCAACGCCATTCGCCTTCCCGTAAGTGGCGAAGTCGTCGGCGTCAACGGATTGACAATTTGGCTCGAAGGCGTGCGTTCGGCGATCGGTGACGTACTCGACCTTGATGTTCAAGGGCAAAGTCTTAAGGCGCAAGTAGTGGGGATTTCGGGGGATCGCTTGGCTTGTATGCCCCTTGGAGAAATGTCCGGCGTTGCACCAGGGGTTACCGCCAAAGCCACAAATGCACCGGTGCGTGTGCCAATCGGCGATCAATTGCTAGGGCGCGTGATTGATGCTCTCGGAAATCCGATTGACGACAAGGGCCCACTCCCCACCATGCCTTTGTTGACCACGACCAATCAGGCACCTTCCCCACTTTCGCGTCAACGCATCACGGAGCAATTACACGTGGGAGTTCGAGCAATTGACACCCTGATCCCCATTGGGCGTGGCCA
>CAMCYV010000038.1 GCA_945885645.1 Bifidobacterium breve
GGAGCACCTCTGGAACCAATGGAGATTGAGCGTCGGGATTTACTACCACACGATATTTTGATCGACATTAAGTTTTCTGGAATTTGTCACTCGGATATTCATCAGGGTCGCGAAGAGTGGGGTCAAGCAATTTTCCCCATGGTGCCTGGCCATGAAATTGCCGGAGTCGTCACCGAGGTGGGAAGCGCGGTCACCAAATTCAAAGTTGGGGATCACGCGGGAGTTGGCTGCCTTGTTGACACGTGCCGCGAATGTGACAACTGCAAGGCTGGTTTGGAACAGTATTGCCAAGGCCACATGTCGCCTACCTATAACGGCCGCGAGGCCGATCAGCAAACTCCTACCTACGGCGGCTACTCCAGTGCAATCGTTGTCGATGAAAATTACGCCGTCACTATTCCTGCCAGCTTGGGTCTTGACATCGCGGCACCATTGATGTGTGCCGGCATCACGCTGTACTCGCCACTGCGCCATTGGGGAGCCGGGCCTGGTGTTCGCGTCGGCATTATTGGCCTTGGCGGTCTTGGCCACATGGGTGTCAAAATTGCACATGCAATGGGCGCTGAAGTAACCCTGATCAGCCACTCTCCTCATAAAGAAGCGGATGCGTTGCGGCTCGGGGCCGACCGCTTCCTGTTGTCAACGAACAAGGAAGCCACGAAAGCCGCACGCTATTCATTTGATCTGATTATTAATACCGTTTCAGCCAAAATTGATCTTGATCGCTACATGTCACTGCTCGCATTGGACGGCACCATGGTGTTGTTGGGCATCCCGGAAGAGGCGCTGTCACTTCGAACATTCACATTGCTATCGGCACGCCGCAGACTGACGGGATCCAACATCGGTGGGATCAAGGAAACCCAAGAGATGCTTAACTTTTGTGCCGAACACGGTTTTGGTTCCGATATTGAAATAATCGATGTCAAAGACGTCAACGCCGCTTGGGAACGCGTAGTCAACAGCGACGTTAAGTATCGTTTTGTAATCGACGCTTCAACGCTGTAAGGCGCTGCCGGTTATTCCGCAGAATTAACAAAAATGGCGTGTTCCCACTGATCAAAATCAGGATGAACAGAAGTGTCAGGTACCACGGGTTGAAAAATGCGATCGGTATCCAGCTGAAAAGCGATATCCAGTGAACCCATTCGGCTCTGCGCAATTCAACTAAATATCTGTCTATTTCGGCTGCGTCCCGGCCCGGCAATTGATTTTTTGCTGCCCCGCCAAAAGTGGAGCCAAGCTCGGGGAGATGTTCCGCCAGTTTTTTGGTTTTTAAGGTGCGAAAGAATTTCGGTGACTCCCAAGGAGCAAAATGCAGTGGCCAATAATCCTTTGTGAGCCACGCACCGTGCCAACGGGGCGCCATCGCGCCCACGCCAATTGAAATTCCCGCCACGATCACGATGTCGATGAGTATCAGAAATGCGAGATAGTGCGTCAAGAACACTTTCTCCTTGTCACGTGCGCGTCCTGCGAACTAATCCCGCACGTAGCGCAATGCTGGTTCTACCTGTCGCGCCTCAAACGGGGGTGCTTTCGGATCTTCCATAACGCGAATGAGCCCGACTACGCCACCCACATCTAAGACAAGTCCAACAATCACGCCGATGATGATGTCTAGCGCACTCATTGTTGGCAGGTACTCGAGCAGGAACCAAATGGAGATGGGAACGAAGAACAGTAGCGACGTGGCCATGCCCGGGTTGTAGGGCATGCGACCTCGTATGGGCAGGACGATCAAGTGCAACACGCAGTTGCCCATGGACATCATGATCGTTGCCAGAGCCAGCCACAGCGCACGCTCGGCAAGGAGCGCTGCAAGCAGATAGCCGACCCAGCCCACCGCAACGTTGACCGCTAAACCGCTACGGACGTTGAGCGGGGACCGCCATGGATCCTTGGAACGGAACAGGACCACGTTCAGCATGCCGGGAAACCAACCCGGCCAACGCCATTCCTCGACCTGGTGGGCGAAGAGTGAAAGCAGGCTGAGCCAAAGCAGCAGTGTCAGCGTGGTCATCGTGGAACCAGCAATCACCAACCAGATCGCAAGGATGACGCCAAGGACGCCTCCAACGTCGAACCAATGACGTTCCATAAAGCGCATGGCGCACCTTCCTTCGATGTTTCCACCAAACCCTAGACCGGAACCATATCCGATGTCGATGAAAAAGTAAAAGCGGCGAGGGAGGGAGCCGTCGGCTGGCTTATCCCGTCAGCACCGAATACTGCCCCCGACTCGATCACGATGCCGAAGGAAATTAGTCCTAGAAAATTCGGTACCCCTGCAATTTAGGCCCTGCCATGCGCTGTTCTCGCTCGCCGCGAGACTGCGTCCAGTGTGACTGCGATCAGCAGCACAGCACCGGTGACCATGTAACGGACGTCTGACTCAAGGTTGAGAAGAATCAGGCCATTGGAGATTGCCGTGATGACAATGACACCGAGTAGGGCGGAGAAGGCAGACCCTCGACCACCAAACAAACTTGTGCCACCAATCACGGCTGCAGCAATGGCTGTGAGGTTGGTGTCCGCAGCTCCGCTGCTCTGGGCTGCTGATGCCAATCGACCAGCCGCAAAAAGGCCTCCGATAGCGGCCAATGTGGAACAGGCGACAAAGACCGACAGGTAAACCCGCTTGACGTTGATTCCGGTTCGACGCGCTGCCTCTTCATTCCCACCCACCGCATAAACAGAGCGACCCCACGATGTTCGCATGAGCAAATGATTCACAATGAGAACCAAACCGAGGAACGAGACGAACATCCATCCAATTCCTCGCCCCTGATTCACGTATGCAGTGATTCCCGCAATGAGGATAAAGATGAGAATCGCTGACAACGCAATGGATCTAATTGATCGGTGCGAAAGATTGTTCTTCTTTCGCTTTTGTGAACGCATGAATCTACTGACGAAATAACCAGCCGCCAGAGCCGCACAAATTAGATACGAAACAAGTTGAGGTACAAATAGCAACTGTCCAAATTGCACCAGTGGACTTTCAAAGGGGATATTGATGGTTCCTGCCGGCTTAAGAACAAGGATTTGCAGACCAAAAATCACAAGTAGACCGGCGAGTGTGATGACAAAAGATGGAACACCAAACCGGTTGTAGATAAAGGAATAAATCAATCCAATAATTGCACCCGCGGCTATCGCAGCAACGATTCCAAGAATTGTCGGCATACCAAGATTGACGAGGAATACAGCAAAAATTGCGGCGGACAATCCACTAACGGAACCTACCGAAAGGTCAATTTCTCCTACTAAAAGAACACACACGATGCCGAGAGCAATGACACCGACGGCGGAACTCTGCATGAGCAGGTTCGAAATGTTTGCCGGAGATAGAAACACTGAATTAAGTGACTGGAAGATGACGGCAATGATGATAAGTCCAACGATCACGGGAAGTACGCCGAGCTCACCGTCTTTAACACTCTTGATACCGCCAGCGATCATCCCTTTGATTCCAGATCTTGAGTCAAGGCGCTCGTCTTGACGATCTAGATTTGAACTCTCTAGGTGCAAAGCGTCATTGGACATGGATTAGCCCTCCTGATCTTGGTGAACGCGGGATTCGCGGCGGGTTACCTCGTTGTCGGTCGCTCCGGTAATTGAAGCGACGAGATCCGAATTCGAAACGTCTTTAGTGAGAAAAACACCATTGTTTTGACCCAATCGAAGCACGGCAATGCGATCGGATACCGCACGAACATCCACCATATTGTGGGT
Source organism: Bifidobacterium breve (assembly GCA_945885645.1). GTDB lineage: Bacteria > Actinomycetota > Actinomycetes > S36-B12 > S36-B12 > UBA4592. Next base: position 3,739 of record CAMCYV010000038.1, read on the forward strand.
GATCATGATGACTGCAAGACCGTTGTCACGGAGTCGTTCAATGAGGTTGAGTACTTCAGCTGTCTGAGCTACGCCCAGTGCGGCTGTTGGTTCGTCAAGAAGAATTAAAGATGGCTCACCGAGCAGTGATCGAGCAATGGCCACCGTTTGACGCTGTCCACCGGAAAGTGACGCAATCGCGACCTGTACGGAAGGGATCTTGGCGGATAGCTGCTTGAGTAACTCCCATGACTTCACTTCCATGGCGGTCTCATCAAGATTAGCGGGGCTTATTTCTTGGCCGAGAAATAGATTGTTGACGACCGTTAAATTGTCACACAGCGCTAAGTCTTGGTACACGGTTGCGATCCCCGCTGATCGCGCGTCGGCAGGCGATGTAATCGCCCGCTCTTTACCGTCAATGTAGATCGTTCCCGAATCGGAGGAGAACACACCGGAAAGAATTTTGATCAATGTTGATTTTCCAGCACCGTTATCCCCAACGAGTGCCAGTACTTCGCCACGATTGACATCCAGGTCCACATTTTTGAGCGCGGCAACAGCTCCAAATGTTTTTGATACTCCTCGCATGCGAAGCACATTTGCCGTCTCCGCCTTGCCATCAATGGTTGGTGAAGTCACGTGGCTTCCTTTCAATTAGTTGAGTCCCAATCACATACGTAGAACAAGAGACAAGGGTGCCGGTGTGATCAACCTTAGCCACACCGACACCCTATGCCTCTAACTATTCATTCCGAGCAGGATTAGGAAATTCCCAATTCGGTGCATGCGGCTGCGTATTCAGTTGTGCAAACCTGATCCACGGTGTAGATGCCGCTGTCAAAGATAATTTCCTTGACATTTTCCTTTGTCACAACTGTTGGTGTGAAGAGTTGTGATGGTGTGTCGAACAGGGAGACGTCTGAAGTCAGAGTCTCACCGCAGAGGATCGCGGTGACGGTTTCAGCAGCCGCGGTAGCAACAATGCTGATTGGCTTGGAGATCGTGTTGTACTGATCTCCACTGATGACTCGCTGAACCGCAGCGATTTCGGCGTCATTGCCGGTCACTGGAGGAACGGGTGAGACACCTGCGGCCTTAAGAGCGGCGATGGATCCACCACCGGTGCCGTCATTTGCAGCGACAACGCCAACGATTTGATCACCGAACTGAGTGATTTGACCTGCAACCCATTCTTGGGCCTGTGCTGGATCCCATTCAGGTGTATCGAAGGAGGCCAAAACTTCATAGTTGCTTCCAGCAACGCCTGCTTCCATACCCTTCTTGATCAAACCTGCAGCGTCATCTGTGGGTGAGCCACCGACGATCAGAAGTCCTCCGGATGCTCCATCTGCATCAAGTTTGACGACAAGTGACTCGGCAATAGCTTTGCCTATTCCTTCGTTGTCAAAAGAGATGTAGTAATCAGCAGGTTGCGAGGTAATCGGGCGGTCGTAAGTGATCACGGGGATACCGGCTGCTTGAGCGTTCACAACGATGGAAGCAGCTGCTGCTGTATCAACAGAGCTGATCACGATTGCCTTGACACCCTGAGCGATCATGGCGTCTGCCTGCTGCTGCTGCTTTGCAGGATCAGCATCTGCGTTCTGGTAGAGAACTTCGATGCCCGGGGACAATTCACCCATGCTTGCGGTGAAGAGAGGTGCATCTTGCTCTTCATAACGAGTAGAAGCTAGATCAGGCATTAAAAAGCCGACCTGGCCTTCAGAAATACATTCCGTTGCGGCTGCTTCTGCACTTGTTTCTGTTGCAACTCCTGCTTCGGTGGTTTCCGTTGCCGTTTCTTCACTGGAGCTACATGCTGATAGAACCAGCACCAACGCAGCCGAGCCCGCAATTGCTGCCCGCTTTAGGTTGTTTATTCGCATTTATTACCTTTCCTTCTGCGCAATCGCGCTTTTCGATGACAGCATGGATGGGCCAGCTGACATTTTCATTCACTCATTTCCCTGTGGAATAAGTGAAACCTTGATTGAGGAAGTTCCGCTGGAGACAAGATCGAGTCCTTGTTTGAAGTCTTTGAGTGGTAATTGGTGAGTGCATATTTCATTAAGGGGCAAGATCCCCGACTCAATCATTCGGATGGCTGCTGGCCAACAGTGTGGGCCAAGATGTGCACCGAGGACATCGAGTTCTTTGTCGTCGCTAATGATGCTCCAGTCGACGGTTACCTCTGAACCGAATACTCCGTACTCAACATATGTGCCTAATTTCCTTAGGAGCGTGAGGCCTTGAATCACGGCGGCTGGGTGTCCGCTTCCCTCGAGATAAACGTCGGCGCCGTAGCCTTCGGTAAGTGCCTTAACGATTGGGGACGGGTCTTCATTACCAATATTGATAACGATATCTGCGCCGCACTTGCGTGCGAGTTCAAGTTTTGCATCCGACAAATCCAATGCAATCACGTGCGCAGGATTTTTGGCTCGAGCACCCGCAACCATGCCTAACCCAATCGGGCCACAACCAGCAACAACCACCACATCATCAAAAGAGATATTTGCGCGCTCCACGGCATGTAAAGCACACGACAATGGCTCAGCGAATGCTGCGTATGCGGGCGGCACACCTTTGGAAATCTTGTGTACGAGTGCGCCCGCTGGGAACACCATGTAATCGGCCATAGCTCCGGGCGTTACTCTTTTGAAACCGTAGATGTCGTGTACGGCACACATCCAATACTCGCCTCGTTTGCAATATCGGCAAGACCAGCAGGGAACAATTTGTTCTGAGACGACTCGATCTCCAGGTTCGATATTCCATCGATCACGTGCCTCTTGGTCGGCTTCAACAACGATTCCTACAAACTCATGGCCGGGTATGACATCGGTTTCTGCCCATGCAGGTCGGGTGGCGTCACCCCAAAATTTTGTGGCTCCGTGGTAGCACTTCAGGTCACTCGCGCAGATCCCCACTGCTTCAACTTTTACGAGTGCCTCGCCCGGTCCAGGGATTGGAATAGGTCGCTCAACTAATTGATAGTCCTCTGGTCCAAAACACACGATTGCTTGCATCGTGCCCAGCTTCGTCATTGCGGGTTCCTTTTGGTTGTCAAAGATGTCTTGTTTTGTGAACATTTGTATGGTACTAATGTTCACAATAAACCTGTACTTAATTTCGGTAACAATTCGGATACGACGCCGGTATGTTGGCGACCACGCGGAGTAGACCTCACAGGAGCCTGACTTGTCCAGATCCCCAAATCCGGCGAACAATCCGGACACCAGCTCGGCTTTGCTCATGCACACCGCCGCAACCCTTTATTACCTCGAGGACGCAACTCAGGCCGAAATTGGTCTCAGAATGGGCAAAAGCCGTCCGGCGGTGAGCCGGCTTCTCTCCGAGGCCCGTCGAACTGGGATCGTGCGCATCGAAGTGACACCTTTGGGGCAACCTGCCTCGCCAGAGATCGGCGACAAACTGTGCACAGAACTCGGGCTGGCATCTGTTGAACTAGTGCCCACATCTACCCCAACGATGATGGGTCGAGCCTTGGCTCCAGCTCTCTCAAAAACACTTCTCGCTGCTGGACTTCGACCGGGTTCGGTGCTTGTGCTCGCGACGGGCAGGGCAATCTACGAGACACTTCAAGCAGAGTTGCCCTCCCTCCCCGGAGTTGTCGTTGTTCCAGCGGTGGGCGGCCAAGACGAGCCCGAAGCTTGGTACCAGGCGAATGAACTTGTTCGACAGATGGCCGAAGGTATTGGTGGCTTCCCTTCATTCCTGTATGCACCAGCACTGCCAGGTGTAGATCTGCATTCCTCGCTCCTGACCGATGTCTCAACCTCGCATGTGCGTGAGTTGTGGCAACGGGCGGATTGCGCGGTCCTCGGGATCGGTGCCCCACCGGCAATCAGGCAATCTATTTCGGCCGCAATCCCAACGACATCCAGCATTTTGCAATCAAAGGCCGTCGGAGACGTGAGTCTTCGTTTTTTTGATGCCGAAGGCGAATCAGTTCCGTTTCCTGGTAGCGAACGTCTCTTCGCTATTCCATCAGAGCAACTCAAGGACATCCCTGCCCGTGTGGCATTAGCAATTGGACCTGAGAAAGCACTGAGCATTATTGGTGCCGTCCGAGCAGGGTTCATTTCCCACCTAATAACGGATACCTCAACCGCTACTGCGATTCTTGAACTCCTGTGTTCGGGCGATCGCCATGACTAAACTCCTGCTCGGAATTGATCTCGGAACAGCGAGTAGCAAAGCAGTAGTGACCACCTTCGAGGGCGAGTTCATCTGCTCGGAAACTGTTCCGCACCAATTCTTAATGCCCCGACCGGGTTGGGCTGAAGTTGATGCTGAAGATGTGTGGTGGGCTGACGTCGTCTCACTGACGCAATCAGTCGTGGCGAAGTTCAACAAAAATGATCTAGCCGCAATGAGTATTAGCGGAGTGGGTCCCTGCTTGCTCCTGTGCGACGAATACAACTCACCTCTGCGACCTGCGATCCTTTATGGCATAGACATGCGTGCCACCAGCGAAATCACTGAGCTCACGCAACGTTACGGCGCCACTGAAATAGTAAATCGTGGAGGTACCGCTCTCAGCACGCAAGCCGTCGGGCCAAAAATGTTGTGGGTGAGCCGCAATGAACCAGAGGTCTGGGAGAAAACTCGACGCTGGTTCAACTCGAACTCATACATTGTTGCTCGACTCACAGGTGAATATGTTCTCGACCATCACACCGCAAGTCAATGTGATCCGTTGTACGACATCCGAAATTTTGACTGGTACCAGCCTTGGGTTGACGATTTATGTCCAGCCATCAACATGCCGCGCCTCTTGTGGCCCAGTGAGATTGCCGGAGAGGTCACTCACGAGGCCGCCCTGCTCACAGGCTTGCCCGAGGGGCTACCCGTTTCCGTCGGAACAGTGGATGCGTGGGCGGAAGCATTTAGTGCAGGGGTACGCAAACCCGGAGACTTGATGTTGATGTATGGATCAACAATGTTCATGGTGCAAGTGCTTCCCGGGCTCAGCACTTCACCCATGTTGTGGACGACAGCAGGTGTCCTACCCAACACATATACATTCGCCGCAGGAATGGCTACATCAGGAAGTTTGACAGCATGGATAAGCACAATCTTTGGTGGTGAATCTTTTGACAATCTTGTTAAAGAAGCTGAACAAAGTGTTCCAGGATCACACGGCCTGTTAACGCTACCTTATTTTGCTGGCGAGCGAACACCCGTATTTGATCCCCAAGCCCGGGGCGTAATTGCTGGGTTGTCATTGCGCCACACCCGCGGGGACCTGTTTCGAAGTGTCTACGAAGGTATAGCGTTTGGAATTCGCCAGATACTCGAGATTTTTGATGGCACCGGGGCGGGAGCGACTCAACGAATCTTCGCCGTGGGTGGGGGCACACGAGGAGGTCTGTGGACCCAGATTGTTAGCGATGTCACTCGACGAACTCAAATAATTCCAGAACAAACCATTGGTGCTTCCTACGGCGACGCGTGGCTGGCCGGTGTTGGAATTGGTGCAGTAGATCCAACTTCAGACTGGTCCAAACCAGCGGAGATCGTTCAACCTAATGATTCAACTTCGGAAATTTACGACCAACTGTTTGCGACATATAAGGAACTTTATGTCTCAACTCAAAGTCAAGTGCATACTCTCGCCCAGATTCAAGAGGACGAGGTAATTAAATAGTGAGTACTACTTCCCCAATTCTTTTTTATGGCAAAGAATTCGACTTGGTAATTTTTGATCACGATGGTGTGCTGGTCGACAGCGAAATTTTGGCCATGACTGCGATCCAGGAACTCTTTGCCGAACACGGGCTGCCCCTTGACCTTGACACCGCTTTTGGCATGTTCCTCGGTAGTCCATTCGACAAAGTAATTGATTACCTTGAAATAAATGTCTCGGGCATAGATCGAGAAAATATTGACAGTAGATTTCACAAGCGTCTCTTTGAACTCTTCGTCGATTCCCTCCAGCCATTACCCGACATGCCATCACTTGTTGATTCACTCAGATCTCGCGGAACGGCTCTTGCTATCGCGAGTAGTGGGACTTCTGAGCGGGTCTCTCTTGGCATAACCCAGACTGGACTTGCGGATTTATTTGATGCAGGCTCAATATTCACCAAGGATCAAGTCAAGTTTGGGAAGCCTGCGCCTGATGTTTTTCTGCTAGCAGCCAAGAGCCTAGGAATTGATCCGGCCCGGTGCTTGGTCATTGAAGATAGTCCCCACGGAGTGCAAGCAGCAAAGCGTGCTGGAATGTTTGTTATTGGATTGGCTTATAGGACACCAGCGGAAGACCTGCGCGAAGCCGATCTCGTATTAGGTTCCGCAGCAGAGGTTTTGGCGTTGCTGAGCTTGACCGCTTGAGGTCTACGCCAGCGATTTCCCAAATCCCACGATGTGTTCGATACAAACTAAAAGCGGCGAGGGAGGGATTTGAACCCCCGGAGAGTTTCCCCTCGGGCGCTTTCAAGGCGCCTGCATTCGGCCGCTCTGCCACCTCGCCT
>CAMCYV010000039.1 GCA_945885645.1 Bifidobacterium breve
GCTTCACGGACTAATTCACTGGGGCGAACTTGAAATTGCTGAACAATCATCGGGTAAAGGCCACCAATAACCACCGAGGTCAAAATCAACAGCCCAAGGCCAATCGTGGGGATAACCCACTGCCTGCGAAAAATATTAAAGACGAACAGTGCGGCAACCAAAAGTGCTACAAACACCAGAATATTTAGGGCAGGGAGTACCGCGTTTACGTCGGCGTATTTTAAGCCAGTGAAACCACTGACCAGAGTTTCGCTTTTAGTGACCAGTCCGAATCGATCAAGGTAATAGGCCAACGCTTTTAGCAGGATTAGGACGGCTAGCAAGATTGATAATTGCACCTGAGCAGCGCGTGAGGCGCGATCACCTTTTGGCTGGAGACGAAGACCGCCGTAGAGGTACTGCACCGCGGTCACGATCAACAGGGACAGGATCACGAGCGCGAAAGCGAATCCCAGTGCAAAGCGATAAAACGGTAATTCAAATGTGTAAAAGGAATAATCCAAACCAAATTGTGGATCTACTTGGCCAAATGGGGTTGAGTTGCGCCACAGCAAAAATGATCCGAATTCACTTGATCCGGCAAGTCCGGCAAAAAAAGAAAGCCCAAAAACAATGGCAGCCGCGACCCACTTACGGTAGGGCTCAATACCAACCCGATACCGCTCAAGACTTGCCTGCTCTGGACTGGCGCTGACATAAGAAGGCCTAGTGCGAAAGGCAATGAAAAGCGCAAGCGAGGAGACCACCGCCATGATCAGGAACAAGATCGCGAACATGATTGCGCGAGTAAACAACGAGATGCTAAAAACTTGCGATTTTCCTACTGAGTCAAACCACAGCAGTTCAGTGTAAAAACCGGTGAAGATCACGAAGGCAACAACAATGCCAACCAAAATCAACAAGGTCGGGAGCAGAACTCCCCCGCGGCGTTTAGGTTGCAGATCAGGGCTCATGGAATTCGTAGTACTCACCCCCTAAACCTACGTTACAACCGAAATGAGCGCCCTAGGGCGTGGCCGGGCAGGTAGTAACGGGTATTCCGGCCACCCAATGGTTCATTTCTTTGATGGCGTCGGTGAGGGAAGTGACCGGAGTGACGGTGAGCCCGTCAGGAATATGGCCTTGGGCCTCAGCACAATGCTGCTCAGGCATGAGGAACAATTCTGCCCCGGCCTCACGCGCGCCGGCTAGCTTTTGTCGGATCCCACCAATCGGCCCGACTACACCCTCGGGGGTAATCGTGCCCGTGCCGGCAACGTGCTTGCCACCCGATAAATCCTCGGGGGTGAGTTTGTCAACAATTCCGGCAGCAAACATCAAGCCGGCACTGGGTCCACCGACATCGCTGAGGGTGAAGTTGATGTCAAACTCTGCCGAATAAAGCTCCCCTACCGAAATTCCCAGATAGGGCTTGCCGGGAACATCCGGGTTCTCACCCGAAGTCACTTTTACCGTTTTGTTTTCTGCCGACCGACGAATCTCAAATGTGAACTCCGTTCCCACCGGTGAGCCTTGGACCGTTTCAACAACATCTGAGGGTGCCGTTACCGGCACGCCATTAATTGAAAGGATCTCATCTCGCGGCTCAAAGACTTCATCCGCTGGGGCACCGACGATTACCGCGGTCGCAACTATTTTCGTTTCAACGGGTAAATCAAGGTACCTGAGTGCTGCTGCAACCGAGTTTGATTCTGATGTACTAAAAGCTGCCGCATTTCTTGCCTTTACTGCTTCACCACTTATGTCATCGGGGTAAATCAGTTCTCGCGGAACAACGGCATCTGATGCGTTAAACCAAGCACCGATTGCGTCAACAAATGTGAGGCCGCCTCGGGGGCCTCCGGACTCCCTCACCGTGGTCATATCCAGTTCCCCCGTGGTGGGAAATGTCTGCTCGCCGGTAATTTCAATTACCGGGGTGCCTTCCACGTCACCGATCACGTTAAATGTGGGGCCCGGCGAAAGTTTGACAAATGGGACGGGTAGAAAAAATGCAACGGCAACGATCCCGAGAGTGACCGCTGCGCTCACCAGCAACGCGAATGTGCTCGAGCCAACTCGCCCTGTTGAACTCTCCGGATTACTCACTGGCCCATGGTAACTGGACCAGTTACCTACACCGAGTGCGCAGATCGATTAACTGGATCCGTGTGATTTTTTCATGGCTTCTTGCATTGAAGCGAACTGACCGAGGTCGTGATCCTCTGGTGGCCTGCGGAAATAGGTGACCAGAGCAGTAATTCCCACGCCAATGCCGACTGCCACAAGTGGAATCAGCCACCACATCAACGTGCCCACGTTATTTCATCTCCCTTGCCGGTACATCAATTTCGAACTCTTAGCGTCGATCTCTTAATTCTGTGCTGCCTCAGTCTTACATGGAAGTTAATGCAGCGCTCACACTATCGAGTGTGAGAAAATCCTCATCCAAAGGTTGTGGATAACTTGTTAATTACTCGAGAATCGTTCGAGCCGCCCCTATGAGAAGCTCAACACTGTGATCAAGTCCAGGGATGGACTCCTCGAATCCCCACCACCGAGTCTGCGCCTCTTCGGTGATCTCACGGACTTGAGTGCAATCGACCAGGGCAAGAAACTGCACATCCCAATGAACGCTGTGGATCACTTCTCCTGTAGGTGACTTGCACACAACGTCATGGCGATCCAATCGCACGGGAAACTGACCCACCTCAATCTGTGCATAGCCACTTTCTTCCCGGCCTTCGCGTAATGCCGCTTCGCGAAAACTTTGATCGGTGGATTCGATGTGACCGCCCATTTGCAGCCAGCGCTTTACCCGCGGATGCATTACCAGCATTACTTCGGCGCGCATAGGGTCGACTAATAACGCACTCGCGGTGAAATGTCCCTGCAGGCGTGATCGATCAAGTGACAAGTGATCTGTGGCTATTAGATCGCTGTATTCGCGATACAACGCCATTTGATCGGCATCGGTGGAAAAATTCCAGTGATTGAGTTCCTTCGTAAATTGCTCCACCCGGGTGGGTACGAGCATTTACCCTTGCTCCTCATCCGTTTCGAAATCACTCATAGAGATGTCGTCGAATGCAGATCCTCCAGTGACACTTTCGGCAAAACCAAGTGGATCAGCCAAACTTTCCGCATCGGGTAACAGGTCGGGGTGATTCCACAGTGCATCACGTGCCTCAATGCCCGACTTTGCCCGCACGGCCGCGAAGACAGTATTTGCCTCACGGAAAAGTGTTGGTCGCAGCTTCATGCCGACCAACGTGCTGAAAGTTGTTTCCGCTGGTCCCCCGGTAGCCCGGCGGCGCCCCATGGTCTCGCGCAGTTGAGCCAGGCTTGCCAGGCGTTCGCCGGCAGCCTGTGACACGACTTCATCAACCCAACCTTCGATCAGGGCGAGCAGGGTTTCCAGTCGCAGAATGGCGGCGCGTTGTTCAGCAGTGTCCTCGGGTTCGATCACACCCGATGCCATGATTTCTTGGAGGGCTTCCGGGTTTGACAAGTCAAACCCATCAAATTTTTCTCCCATGGAAGCCATGTCAACGTCCATATAGCGCGCATACTCTTCAACGGCGGACATTAAGCGTGGGCGAAGCCAAGGTGCATGGTCAAAGAGGCGTTGATGCGCACTTTCACGCAGCGCGAAGAAAAGAAAAAGATCTCGCTCATCAATGCCGAGCCCGGTGGAAAATTCTGAAATATTCATGGGAATCAATGCTCGGATCCCGACGGGGGCTAGCGGTATTCCGACATCGGTGGAGGAAACAACTTCCTTCGCCAAGGCTGACAAAGCTTGGCCAAGTTGGTAGGCGAATGCGCTCGCACCTATTTGAGTAACCATGCCCATCATCGGTTTGAGCATCGCCATCATTTCGGGGGTCACACCATCGGGCAACAATGCCTTGAGTTGTTCAGGCAACTGGTCCTGGATCGCGCTTGAATCCTCGGTGCCGGTCAGTTCGGGCAACATGGCTTCCATGCGCGCAGACATTGTGGTTGCAATGGGCAAAATAATTGTTTGCCAGACCGGCCCGGTTTCAACGATCCATTCACTACGTGACCAGGCTTTGACCTTTGTGCTGCTTGCGGGGAAACTCACACTGTCATTGAGCCACAGGTCTGCAAGTTCCATTGCACTCTCGACAGCGCGAACCGAGGCTTCGGACACGCTGGGATCAGTGCCGAGTCCGGCGCGCGCAACCTGCATCACCGTGGTCCACGGGAGCGGTCCCTCATTTTGGGACTGCTGCAGCATTTGACCGAATTGGGTGAACATTGCACCCAGATTGTTCATATCGAATCGACCAGGTTCATTGCTATCTGGTGCGCCGAAGCCAAACGGAAATTGGGACATGCCATTACGGTAATACAGCGCCGCGCCTTCGGCCCCCTCGGTTGCCCTGCGCACAGTTCACCCTCTGCGAAATCTTCATTCTTCCGGAGGACTAAAAATGGGCAAACTCAAAGGGACGGCCCTCACGGGCCGCCCCTCTAAAGTTTTAATCATGTGAAGATTTACTGAGATAAAACGCAGTATTTAGGCTTTTCCCAAAATACGCGTTACTTTGGTGCCGCACGTTGGGCAAATGCCCTTTGCGAAACGGCGACCATTGGTTTCTTCCACGTGTCCGGTAAATTCACGCTTGGCCTTGCACTTAACGCAATATGCCTCGCCGGTGTAGCTTTCCTCCGCCATGGGGTCCTCCTGTTAAACATTCGCCGCCGGAGCGGTGGTGGCGGGCGCCACCCTCGTGGCCTATAAGTTGCGGCCGGCTCCACCATAGGGCAGAAACACCCACCCTCAGGCTCTACGCACAGGCTCATTTCGGCGTGGCGGCAAAAAAACCCGTAATTAACGCGACAAAACGGACATTTATCCAATTGTGGCCCTTAATTTCCCCTTGGGCTTGGGCCACGACACACTTCTCCCGTGGCCAAAGACAACCGCGACAAGCAGGACAACCAAGATCCCCTTCTCGCTCCAGCAATCATGGAGGATCTCAACGCACTACTTTCCATTGCCTCCATGGGCGGCTGCGACGCCGAGCAGCAAGCACAGGAATTCATGGCGAAACACCTGAGTGACGCGGGCCTAGAAGTGCATACCTGGGTCATGGACCTTGCGAGAATCACGGCCGACCCGCAATTTCCAGGTCAAGAGGTTGAGCGCGCTCGTGGACTGGGAGTTTTGGGGATTTGGCGCGGCACAGGCGGTGGGCCAGCGCTACTCATCAATGGCCACACCGATGTCGTCCCACCCGGAGACCTCAATGCTTGGAGCGGTGATCCATTCACCCCTGTGCACACCAGCATCAACGGTGAGGACGTGGTCATGGCTCGGGGAGCCTGCGACATGAAAGGTGGGTTGATTGCGGCTCTTGCGGCCGTGAAACACCTTCGTGAATCTGGATTCACGCCACAGGGTGATCTACTTTTCGCACCCGTGATCGGTGAAGAAGACGGCGGCTTGGGCACTTATTCACTGATCACGGAAGGACTGCCACGTTTCTACAATTTAGATGAGCACCACATCATGGGCGCAATCATCCCTGAACCAACTTCACTCGCTGCGATCAGCGCCAATGGTGGGGCGCTGACATTTCGCCTGCTCGTGCGTGGTGCTGCGATTCACGCCTCACGCCGCACCGAGGGAGTTAGCGCAATTGAAAAGTTTTACCCGATTTATCAAGCGTTGGCAGATTTCGAGAAGAAACGAAATATTGATGTCGATCCACGGATGCAACGGTGGCCAATCGCCTATCCGATTTCAATCGGGACCGTGCACAGTGGTGACTGGGCCTCAACCGTCCCTGATCTGCTCATCGCTGAAGGTCGATTTGGGGTCGCACTCGGTGAAGACACTGCCGTTGCGCAACAGGAATTTGAAGAATGTATTTCGCAGGCATGTTCACGTGATGACTGGCTTGCCGAGAATCCGGTAGAAATCCAATGGTGGGGCGGTCAATTCGCTTCCGGGCAAACGGAACCGGACTCCCAGATCATAAAAAATCTTGCAACCGTGCATGAGCAGATCACTGAAACGTCGCTTGAGGAATATGGCGCTCCCTACGGGTCGGATCTGCGGCTACTCACCGGTTTGGTGAGTATTCCCACGGTTCAGTACGGACCGGGTGATGCAGGTGTTGCCCATGCACCCGATGAATATGTTCAGGTTTCTGAACTTGTCACAACCGCACGCGTGATCGCTGAACTGATCAAAATAAGTATCGGCTAGTTCGCTGATTAAAGCTATCCACTTATATCGAGATTGCCTGTGGATTGCACCTCGCTATCCACAGGGCACCCGTTTCACACTTTCCACATGGATGATTCATTTTTTCAACGCGTGTATCCCCAATACAATCACCGCATTCCGGTTATTAGTCGAGCCGATGGTTCTGTTGAATTCGGCGACTACCAATTGTCACGAGCCCCAAGTTCGAAAAGTGTTGAGTGGTTCATGTCACTGGATGGTTCTCGAAGCGCCAAACAGGCCAGCATCGAGTGGTGCGAACAAATCGGGGTTCCCCAACACGTGGTCACACGATTGCTGATTGACGGATTTGAGTCAGGAGCGCTCGTTGACTCTCGCACCCCACCACGCACCGCACGCTGGCTCAATGAAAGGAACAGGGATCGTACTCACACTGATGTTGCCTGTGCCCAAAAGCATTTGATTGATTACACGGATAAATCACCCAAGCAGGATGCCGCTGAAATCATTGACCACCGAAGTTCAGTTCAAATTGAGCTGGTGGGTCAAGGCCCACTGGCTAAGGCGATCCATCAACTAGGACGTGATTCAGGGTATGAATTCACCCACCGGAGATCTTGCGCATCCGTCGTTGTTTTTGTGAGCAGAGCTCACCCACGAGTTTTTGAACATCCAAATTCGCATCTATGTTCACTACCCCACCTTCACGTGGGGACACGCTTGGACAGCGCGCAAATTGGTCCCCTCGTGATTCCTGGCGAAAGTTCCTGCTTTCGTTGCGCCCAACTGCATCACCGCGATTCCTCGCCCGACTGGATGGGCGTTGATCTGCAGTGGCGACACCATGCAAACTCCGGAGAAGCTGACTCGATCCTGAACTACCAAAGCGCTGCCTACACACTGTTGCTTCTTCGACACTGGATGGACGGGATGGCAATCACGAATACCGTGTGGAGAGCGGGTCTCCCGTGGCTACATTTTCGAGCCCAACCGGCGCTACCGCACCCTTTGTGCGGATGTCAGCTTCACACATCCGACTTCGCCGGGTAAATGCACCGGATAAACATCGGCGGGGAAGCCCGACCGCGCATGAATCTGCCTTTGGCCACACAATAGGAGCGTGCCAGAACTACCAAAAAATGCGTTCACCCGCGGGATCCGGATGGCGTCACTGCCGGCAACCTACGCGGGCCGGACGGCGCTTGGCTTCGGAAAGCGAGTTGGCGGTAAACCCGCCGAAGCAATTGCGGCAGAAATGTCCGCCCGTACGGCTGAACAAATGTTTAAGGTGCTGGGCGAGCTCAAGGGTGGCGCGATGAAACTCGGCCAGGCTATGAGCGTTTTTGAAGCCGCACTCCCCGAAGAATTCGCGGCTCCATATCGAGCAATGTTGACCAAATTGCAGGACTCCGCTCCCGCAATGCCAACCAGCGCTATTCACAAAATCTTGGCCGAGGAACTCGGTGAAGACTGGCGCGATCGATTCATTGAATTTAATGACCAACCTGCCGCGGCGGCGTCAATTGGCCAAGTCCATAGGGCAACCTGGCATGACGGGCGTGTTGTTGCCGTCAAAGTGCAATACCCAGGCGCCGATAAAGCACTCATAGCCGATTTGAATCAGATGATCCGGATGGGAAAACTCTTCGCTGGATGGATTCCAGGCCTTGACATCAAACCACTACTTGAGGAGTTAAAAGAGCGAGCCATTGAGGAACTTGACTACCTTCTCGAGTCACAGAATCAACGGGCGTTTGCGGTTGCATTCGAAGGTGATCCTGATTTTCACATTCCCCATGTTCTCGCAGCAGCCCCACATGTTTTAGTCAGTGAATGGATTGATGGTCGTCCGCTTTCAGACATCATTGCGCAGGGAACACGGGCTGAGCGTGATCGCGCCGGTTTGCTTTATGAGCGGTTCCTGTTAGCCGGTCCCTCGCGGGCAGGGCTTTTGCACGCTGACCCGCACCCCGGCAACTTTCGGATTACAGCCGAAGACAAGTTGTGCGTATTGGATTTTGGCGCTGTATCTCGGCTCCCTGACGGCTTACCCGTTGCCATGGGAACCCTCCTGCGAATTGCCCAGAGTGGAAATGCAGAAGACGTACTTGAGGGGTTGCGCGCTGAAGGGTTTGTGAAACCCAATATTGACGTCGACGCCGATGCGGTTCTGAGTTACCTCGAACCCTTTGTTGAGCCAACTCGCTATGAAAGTTTTCACTTCAATCGTGACTGGATCCGCGGGGAATTCGTCAGGATCAATGACATGAAAAGTCCTGACTTCACCATTGGGCTCAAAATCAATCTGCCGCCCTCCTATGCACTGATCCACCGGGTATGGATGGGAAGTATCGCGGTGTTGTGTCAACTCGATGCCAACGTGCCCGTACTCGCGGAACTCAACGCCTGGGTACCTGGCTTTATGGTTGAAAACGTTACTGCTGAACGTGAATAATTTCTAAAAGTTGCTCACCGTACTCAGTCAGTTTTGCTGGGCCAACTCCAGGAATTGCTGAAAGCTCGTCGAAATCACGTGGCATCAGTTCAGCCATTGCGGTCAGGGTTGCATCAGTGAACACAATGTAAGCGGGAACGTTTTTTTCCAGTGACCTTTCCTTGCGCCACGCTCGCAAACTTTCAAAAATCATTTCATTGGGTTCCCCGGGACATTTTTGGCAGCGACCAATTGTTCGCTCAGAGGGAGTTACCAGTCCCTTACCGCATACTCGACACGGTTTAGGGCCAGTTCTTTTACGATTGTGCGTTACTTGCGAACTGCCCCGCACCACTGAACCAGCAACGCTCATTCCCCCGTTAACACTTGCACCCTCCAAGCCGTGCGGCTCAGGTACAAAAAACCTGCTCAAGGATCGAGTCGCTTTCCCTCCAGGGGCCCGCGACTTACCCCAGCTCACCTCAAGAATGCGAGCCGCACGGGTAATTCCAACATAAGCCAGTCTTCTTTCTTCATCGACGCCATCCTCAGAGTCGGCATAGGACAGGGGAAGCAACCCTTCACTGCACCCCACGAGAAAGACCACGGGCCATTCCAACCCTTTTGCTGAATGGATTGAGGCAAGGGTGACTGCATCCGCTGTGGGTGCATGTTCAACTGATGCACGTGCATCAAGGTCTGCGATGAAATCGCTCAGTGAGGTATTGGGATCCGTTTCCTCGGCCATGGTCATCAATGCGAGTAACGACTCCCACTTTTCGCGAACCGCCCCGCTACCACGGGGGGCCTGCGGGCTCCACCCGGTTCCTGACAGAACATCGCGGACATGTTCAGCAAGATTAGTCGGAGATAGTCCCGTGTTTTTTGCATCACCTCGCAGGAGCGTCAAAGCCGATTTGACCTCGGGTCTTTCGAAAAAACGTTCGGTGCCGCGCAGAACGAGCGGGATATCCAGATTCGTGAGTGCTGTTTCACATTCAGCAGACTGCGCGTTGATTCGAAAAAGAATCGCAATATCGGCTGCCGCCGTTCCCGAATCGATAAGTTCTTTAATCGCCTGAGCAACATTTTCTGCTTCATTTTGGTCATCGGCATAAGCCGAGATTCTGGGAGCGACGCCCGATTCTTGCTGGGAACGCAGTACCAACGCCTTGGTTCGCGTATCACCGTTAATAACCGCATTGGCCATCTTCACAATTTCCGGTGAACAGCGATAACAACGAACCAATTCAATTTGGGTTGCGCTGGGGTAGGTCGCAACAAAGTCGCGCAAGTACTTCGAGCTCGCGCC
>CAMCYV010000040.1 GCA_945885645.1 Bifidobacterium breve
TCGTGGGTGAGCACCCCTAGGTCATACGAAATCCGAAGGTCACGAACGGAAACCTGCGCCGGCTTTTCCATGCCCTCATCTCATCACGTCTAGGCCCAAACCACCAATCGGGTGGGGCAGCCGATCCAACGGTACCTTCGCTACGAGAAAGCAATAAACTCTGATTCTTAAGCGCAAATTCAGCAGAACCCCAATCAAGGAGCCCTACGTGAGCGACATTGTTATCCCATCCGAATTTATTCCCTCTGACGGGCGATTCGGCAGCGGTCCATCAAAGGTTCGCAAGGAACAAACTGATGCTCTCGCCCAAGTGTGGCGGTCATACATGGGTACTTCGCACCGACAGGCAACTGTGCGTAACGAGGTTCAACGCCTCCGCGAAGGGCTTGCTCAACTGTTCAACCTCCCCGAGGGCTACGAAGTGATTTTGGGTAACGGTGGTTCAACAGCGTTCTGGGATATCGCCTCATTTAGCTTGATTCGCGACCGTGCCCAGTTCCTTTCATTTGGTGAATTTGGCGCCAAGTTTGCTTCCGGTGCTCAAAAGGCACCGCAACTCGGTGATCAAGATATTCGCAAATCAGATCCCGGTAGCGCTCCCGTTTTCGAAGCTGTGGCGGGAATCGATGCCTACTGCACTCCACATAACGAGACTTCGACCGGAGTTGCTTTCACCCCCAAGCGAGTCACTGGCGCTGACCCGGATTCATTGATGATCATCGATGCAACCTCAGCTGCAGGTGGCTTGGAAGTTGACGCCGAAGAGTTTGATACCTACTACTTCGCACCACAGAAGAGTTTCGGCTCAGATGGTGGATTGTGGTTTGCACTCATGTCACCTGCGGCTATGGCTCGCGCGAGCGAGATCAAGGAATCCGGCCGTTGGATCCCAGATTTTCTTGACTTGATGACAGCAATAGAGAACTCACTACTCCAGCAGACTTACAACACCCCGGCTCTTGCAACGATTTACATGATGGCCGAACAGGTTGATTGGTTTAACTCCAATGGCGGAATGGCGTGGACGACAGCTCGCACTAAAGAGTCTTCAGGACTCCTCTACTCATGGGCTGAATCAAATGACCTGCTCAGCCCCTTCGTTAGCGATCCCGCTCTACGTTCGGGCGTTGTTGCAACAATCGACGTTGACGATTCAATTGATGCAACGGCGATCACAAAAGCACTTCGTGCGAACGGAATTCTTGACACTGAGCCGTATCGCAAATTAGGTCGCAACCAATTACGCATCGCAGTTTTCCCAGCAGTTGATCCTCAGGATGTTAAAGCGCTGATTGCTTCGATTGATTTTGTCATTGCGCAACTATCGTGACTAATCTCGTCGCCGCAAGGCCACATCGAGATAGGCCGACCTGGGCTGGTTACATTCTCCTAACTTCATACGTTTGGTTCGTCTACGCCTTTAGTTCAAGCCAAGCACTGGTTAGAGATGAACAGGGAACCTCGCGCACCATTGCCAGTCTGCACGTCATAGTTCTTTCCGTTGGTGGAATCATCGCCGGACTGATTGCCGCCCGTTTGATTGTGAAACTGGGACGTGACCGGTTCATCATTTTTTCCGTGGCGGGCCTTGCAGCCGGAGTTCTTCTCTACACAGCCCCCGGCGGAATAATCTTGACACTTTCAGGCTCGTTCATAGCATCGTTTTTTGGTTCCGCAGTCATTGTCGGTGGAAGTGCTTTTCTCTTCGACCACCAAAAAGAAGCCGGTCCGGCCTCGATAACCGAAGCTAACGCCATCGCAGCTCTTTCCGGAGCGCTCGCGCCCATCGCAGTGGGAGTGGGTGCATCAATTTTTCTTGGTTGGCGAATTGGTGTGTGGATCACTCTTCTTGGTCTGCTGATCGGTTTGCTTTTCATGCGAAACAACCTTCCCGTTTTCCGGGTACCGGTCGATGAACAGGTCCGAGAGGCCCAAAAAGTTCCATTCCCCCGCCGGTTTTGGTGGGCGCTGGGCACTCTCTTTATTTTGATCAGCTCTGAATTCATCTTGACCTTGTGGAGTGTTGATCTGCTGCGTGACCGTGGCGGGCTTGAAGCTGGGGCAGCTGCCGCAACCGTGGGCGCCTTAACATTCGGCATTTTCATGGGTCGATTAATTGGATCCCGATTCGCGGAGTATTTTCCCGTGGACCGAATTCTGAGCATCGCTGTTCTCATCACATTTTCAGGCTGGCTCATTGTGTGGCTAAACACCTCCGCGCCGATCATGATCGGCGGATTAGTAATTAGCGGGATCGGAGTTGCCCTTTTCTGGCCAATGGGGATCAGTCGATTAGTTATGGCTTCTGGGGGTCAAAACGACCGAGCAACCGCATTAGGGGCTGTTGCCGGAGCATCTGCCGGTGGAGTGGGACCGTTTGCACTCGGTGCCCTAGCTGATGCAATCGGGGTTCACTCGGCCTTTTTAGTACTTCCGTTTGTCCTATTCTTTGGTCTTTTCCTCGTGATTATCAAGCCCGTAACCAAAACAATCGAGCCTGAAACAACACCTAACAGCGTCACGTAATTTATGGATTGTCCTTGAACCGCTGCGGGTGCTTGCTCGGGTTCCAGTTCGGGTTCCTGTGATCGGCTCGGCGCGACCACCCTAGGCCCCGGCTCACGCAAAAGTCGGTTATCGCCTTCACTTGCAATCACGACCGCATTCTCACCGGGTAGCCAAGCAATGGCCTCCCCCTGTGGCTGAGCGGGTAACTCAATTTCTTGAACAAGTTCACCAGCAGGACGCCCATTAAAGAACTGGGAATCGAAATAGTCTCGAAGAACAAATCCGGTTCCATCAGGTTTCATCGCACCGTCGGTTATAAGGCCTGAGGTTGATCCAATTTTTTTTGCAATATTTATCCCAGTTTTTTTCATTTTTTTCGGTAGCGCGTAAATGGATCCACTGGCTAATTGCTTTGTAACGATCCAGATCTGTTGAGATTGGGGGTCAGCAAGAATTGTTTCCGCGTTATGCGGCCGGTCATCATAAGTAAACCGATACCTTTTGACTTGGCCACTTGTGTTGCCAAGTTTTTTCGGTTCCCGGATTCGGTAGATCGAGACATCACTCCAGGAATCTCGATTATCCCCAATATCACCCACCCACAGAACTGGACGTCCATTAAGGTCCACCCCCGCGGCTAACCCTTCAAAATCACGTGCAGAAACACCCTGAAGACTGAGTTCGCCAACAATGGAACAGTCGTTGAGCTTTAGCGCATACAACTTTGCGTTATCGCCTGAATCGTTGTGAACCCACATGACACCAGGATGCAATGCCGAGGGCGCCATTCCACTGATTTCGCTCAAACGCAGATCGGTGAATTCACACATCACGTCAGGTGCGGTCGAGGCTGCAGCCGGGCCTGCCGGTGCGAGCACCAGCATCATCAGGAGAGCGACAGAGCCAAACTTACGAATCAGATTGACGCAATCGCTGCAACAAAAACACTTCCAATGAGCGCCACGAGCACCACTATGGTGACGATTCTTCGAAATCCTGGAGTCATTCCCTAACCTTAAAGCAATGATTCCCATCCGACCTATTTGCCGTTACTCTTTCCGCATGGCCGCATCCGATTCCAACGCGATTTTGCCGGTACGAATAGGCACCGTAATTGCAATCATTTCGACGACTGTAATCGCACTCGTTGAGCCGATCTCACCGACTGGTAACACGGGGAGTTCATCGGGCATTACGGTTTGGTGGTTCGGTGTCGGACTGATCGCCAGCGTGACCGGAGTCTTGGGTTTGGCTTTTTTACACCGACGTAATCGCAGGCTCCGACTGGAAAGTTAAGAGTTAACTGAGCAGTCGACGAAGTTCTCTACTCGATGCTCGTTGAGCCTTCGCGTTCAACGGGATAAAACCCTGGATCAACGGTGCCAGAATGTGCACCGCAACCAAAACTCAATGAGACGATGCGGCCGTCAGCCGGCGAGAGTGCGTTGGTGCATACGGCAAAAGCTTGCCCGAGTGGACCCGCTAAGGAGTTGTGAAAACCGCAACTGTCACAGGATGCTGGCGCTAGTCGCGCCATCTCGGTTGCGGGACCGAATTCGCTGCTTTGCCAGCGATCCGCGGCCTGCTCGCGCCCAACAACGGAAAGTACTCGAGCCCGACCAAGTCCCAATTCCCAACCGGACATGATGCCCCGATATTCCTCAACGTATTCAAAGTCCTCGTCTACGTCACTAGCAAAAAATTCGGCAAAGCCCACGACGAGCCGCTCGTCTTGCGCATCCGCTGGGAGTACGTCACCGGGGCTGAGGTCTCCGGGTTGAATTCGCTCACTCCAGGGAAGCCAGGGCGGCGCTAGGATCGAGTCAGGCCCTGGAAGCAGAACAACGTCAGTTACGGTGACCTTGGACTTGCTCTTTGGAGCAACCGCAAGCGTGACGGCCCACTGCCAACCAACATATGCCTTATTCGTACATTGAAAAAGGTGGGTTGCTAGGTTCTCGGCTTCCATGACCAATCCAAGGTGTTCACCGATGAAAGCTGAATTGCCGGCCTCAATAATCGCAGCGGCTTTTGCCTCATCCACGGCACTGACAAACGTTGGATCCACACCCACATTTGGTGCCTGAGCGGCTGTGGCTAGGGCTGACAGTTGCGTACTCATCCCCCAAGTCTCTCCCATGAGGCGCCCGGGAGGGAACAGCGGGTAATGTCACCGCCATGACCCCACAGTTTCGTAAGGGCGCTGCCCTCCTCTCCCTCACTGTCTCGGCATTGCTGCTTCTTTCCGGTTGTACCAAGCCCTTACCTAACGCCACGGTCTTCTCCGGGTCCAATAGCCAAAACCGGCAAGCAACATGCTGGGCCTTTGAAACTGAGGAACTCGGCACCGGGGACTGCGCACAAGACCTGATAGCCCAAGCGGCAACCGGCGATGCAGTTTCGGTTGTCTCAGTTTTTCCCGGCGACACAGTGGGAATTAGCGTGGATCCTGTTGTCGCCGAGACGGGTTGGTTTGTAGTGCTCGGCGATAAGCGCCTGAACGAAAACCCGATCACGAGTCTTTATTACCGCTTCACATTCCCTGATACCCGTGAGATCCCAGCCGAAGGTGAACTACTTCAAATCTATGCAAGCACTGGCGTAGGTGCCCGCGGAATCTGGATCTTCAAACTGGATCAAGCGAGTTGAGGAGCAAGATGTTTGCAGTTTATGCACACTCGATTGATCCGGAGAATCCACTCGATGCACTAACCGTTGGTGAGATTCCTGAACCGGAGACACCCCCGGAATGGGTCACGGTGAATGTGAAAAGTGCAAGTCTGAATCACCACGATGTTTGGTCCCTTAAAGGTCAAGCACTCAAAGCTGATCGCGTTCCCATGATCTTGGGAAGTGACGCATCTGGCGTAACCGATGACGGTCGCGAAGTAGTCGTGCACGCGGTGATTGGTGACTCCCATGGCTCTGAAGGAAAAATCTTCGACGAAACCCTCGATGTGCACCGTACCCTCTTGAGTGAGTTGTACCCGGGGACGCTCGCGGAGCGTGTTCGTGTTCCGGCCCAGAATCTCTTGGACAAGCCGTCATCGATTAGTTTTGAAGAAGCTTCGTGCTTACCAACGGCCTACCTAACGGCTTACCGAATGCTGGCAAAGCGTTCAAATACACAGCCCGGGGACACCGTCCTGATTCAAGGCGCTGGTGGTGGCGTCGCCACAGCCGCAATTGTTTTGGCAAAAGCCCTCGGCCTCAATGTTTGGGCCACTTCACGCAATGAAGGTAAGCGTGCATTTGCAACCGGACTCGGTGCAGATCAGGTGTTTGAATCAAATGCGAAATTACCGGGAAAAGTTGACGCGGTCATTGAAACCGTGGGTGAAGCAACCTGGTCACACTCACTTCGATCCCTCCGACCCGGCGGAACAATAGTTGTCTCTGGCGCAACCAGTGGTGCAATGCCACCGGCAGACCTCAACCGAGTTTTCTTCCTGCAACTCTCGATTCACGGTTCGACCATGGGCTCACGAAATGACTTTGTTGAATTACTCGAATTAATGGAGCGAACAAAAACAAGACCAGTGATTGATCAGGTCTTGCCAATTCAGCAAGCTAGAGTCGCATTCGAGTCAATGCTGCACGGCGACGTGCAAGGAAAGCTTGTATTAAATATCTAGATCGTCAGCGACCGCGCGCAATACCAAAGCAGTTTTCTGAGCCATGGCATCGGTCGGGTACTTGCCACGACGCAGTTGATTACTCACGCTGTCGAGTAATTTAATTACATCTTCCAACATAATTGCCATGTCGTCGGCCTTTTTGCGGTGACCTTTCACCACTGATGCCGGTTCACTCAAAATAGTCACCGTCAAAGCTTGCTTGCCACGGCGCCCGTCAACAATTCCAAAATCGAGTTTGGTGCCCGGCTTTAACGCGGAAACACCGGCAGGCAGGGTTGAGACGTGAACGAAGACGTCTTCGCCTTCATCACTTGAAATAAAGCCGAAGCCCTTATCTGCGTCGTACCACTTAACTGTTCCTGTAGGCACGGCTCGCCCCACTCTCTCCATAACGCACTTCCACCCCCCAACGGAGTGTCCTCAAGGTTATCGCAGTCACCCTTTGGTTCCGGATCTGGTGGTCGAACCACGAGGGCCTAGGCTAAGCGAATGCCCGGTACCTTGGAAAGCGCCAAAGTAGCGCGAGCGCAGCGGGTAATCAAAGTGGGAGCGATCCTCACGATCATTGGAATTGTGGCAACTTTGATTGCCATCCTGCCCCTCGTTAGCGATATTGAACTTTCCGGCGTCTGGTGGTTCTTATCGATGATCACCGGGGTTGGGCTGGCAACAGTACTAGCCGGACTCACCATGTCGGCGCGTTCTCGCTCAACCCGCTCGTCCCTCCCCACCCAATCGTCAGTTTCAGCATCGGGCTCACCCAGCGAATGAGCACTAGCCGCCCACGAAGCCTCGCCGATTCATTACGCGGTCGCAGTGAGGTTGAACTTACCGAGCTTTTCTTAGGCCGCCCAGATTTGGCTCACCCGGCACCCGCTGACATTTCCAGTTTGGCCAGGCGGGCAACCGCGACACCTTCAGTGAGCCGAACCCTTGACATCTTGTCGGCGCCACAGCTACATGTCTTGTTTACCCTTCGCGAAAACTCGATGAGCAGCGTTAGGCTCTCCGAGTCAGTTGATCCCCTTGTCGCAGAAAACCTCGAAGTCGAAATCGGAGTACTGCTCAAGTTGGCCCTGGTATGGGGCTTGCCCGACTCACTCAGCGCCGTCACTTCCGTGCGCGACACCTTGAATGAAGGGTATTCAGATGCTCTCGTCGCTCCCCTGCCACCCGAGTCAAAAGGCACTGCCCCGAAACAGGATCTGCAAATGCAGTCAGGACTCGCCGCACACACTTTCATGTCACTGGCTCACGACGCACTCTATATTTTCCGAACTGCACCCCTAACGGCACTTCGCTCAGGTGGGATTGCAACAAAAGATGTTGATCAACTTGCAAAGTTTCTGGCAATTCCTCTCAACGAAGCTTGCCTGCTCATAGAAGTTTTGTATCACGCTGGGCTCATTGCATTAACCACCTCGTTGCAATGGGAAGTCACAACAAAGTATGAAACATGGCGCAATAAGTCGAAGGAATCGCAATGGGTCGTACTCGCTCAAGCTTGGCTGGACCTTCCGCTCATGGGCAGTGAAGGTAATAAGCCACTTTCGGGAACCGGTGAATCTCCCACCGTCGGTGTCATGCGCTGGCAAACACTACGAACTCTCCAATGGTGGAATGAGAACACCGATGCCGCTGCGACCAAGCATTGGAAACTTTTTGTTAAAGCCCTTGATCATTTCTACCCCCGCCGACGAGGAGCCCGCCGAGAGGAAGTCGCCAAAGTCACCTTGCGCGAAGCAGAGTGGATCGGGATTGCTCATGGTGAAATTTTGTGCGAAGCGGGCATTGGAATCACGGCAGACGACGCACCAATTGCGGGATCAAGCCTGAAACTTCCGGCTGAAGTGACCGATTTCCTTATTCAGGGAGACTTGACCGTCATTGCGGCTGGACCACTACCGCTCGAAGTTGGCGAGAAGTTGCACGCAATCGCCGATATTGAAAGTCGCGGGGCCGCCAGCGTCTATCGGTTTACTGCCGAAACGATTGAGCGCGGTATGCAGGCCGGATGGAAGTCACAGGACTTCAATGAGTTTTTTGGGCAATGGATCAAAGGATCAATTCCACAACCCTTGACCTATCTCATCGATAACGCGACGGAAGTTGTCCTCGAAGATTCCGAATCAAAGCCTAAAGCGGCAACAGCAGCCCGGCTAGGTCGCCATTCACGGCGAATTACCGAACGTGAGGCTGCGCGTATTGCCAGCGCACTCCTCAAAGGCGAGGTAACCGAAGCAAATCTGGCCGAGCCCGAAGAAGTGTTTTCACTCAACACTTCTGCTCTCATCGCTCTACTCAAAAGTGCCCAGGAGCACCACACCGGAGTATGGATCGGTTACGCGGAAGCAGACGGCAGCACTAGCACGCAGATCGTTGAACCAATTCGTATGGGTGACGGCACCATGACAGCATTTGATCACGGAAGTGCCAACGTACGAACTTTTGCCATCTCGCGCATCAGCGGAATTGCACCCGCCAAAATGAATGAAATCAATAGTTAGTCCTCGGTCGAGTCAGTTGTGGCGGTACCGGCGTTCCACCACCAAGAGGTGGCCACATCTTCCCTGGCAATATGCTCAGGCGCGAAGCAACCGTATCTGCCGCGCTTCACACCCCTCTCGAGGAGAGCCCATGGCCACGCAAGCCGAATTCTCGGCCAACTTGCCCGCCAACCCTTCGGCTAACCTGCCCGCCATGCTGGCGACGCTTCGAGCACTCGTTGAATGTGAGTCGCCCACCAGCAACCTGGAATCCGCGCACTCCATAACCCAACTCGCCCAAGTACTCGCAGATGACTGGCTACCCACTCGTTCCAGAGTGGAGATTCACGATGGTCGTCCCGTTTGGCGATGGGGACCGAATCAACCTGAATTCCTGCTATTAGGTCACCTTGACACCGTATGGCCAATAGGAACTTTGTCGAGAATTCCATTCGCCATCAACGATGACCGCATCACTGGTCCCGGTGTCTTCGACATGAAGGCGGGGGTCGTTCAAGGTTGGGCGGCTCTCAAAGAATCCGGGGTCACCGAGTCAAGCGGTGTAGGCATGCTGTTAACAACCGACGAAGAAACCGGATCACACGCCTCACGCAACTTAATCACGCAATCAATTGCAAACGCCAAAGCTGTGATCGTTCTGGAGCCGTCACTCGATGGTGCGCTCAAAACACGCCGCAAGGGAACATCAAATTATTTAATGCGTTTCCATGGAGTTTCCTCCCATGCTGGCCTTGATCCAGATCGCGGGGTGAATGCACTTGTGGCTGCGGCCGAGTTTACTCTCGCAACCCAGCGCTGGGGGAGCAAAGAACGTGAAACATCCGTAACTCCAACCGTCAGTAATTCCGGCACAACGACAAATACCGTCCCTCATCTCGCCGAAATCCATGTTGATGTCCGCGCTTGGAATCGCGCAGAACAGGAACGCGTTGACCACCTAATCCGTACATTCACGCCAACCGATTCAACAACTTCAACCCTGCCGGTCAGAATTGAAATCGTCGGTGGAATCGACCAACCAGCAATGGAATCGGCCATGAGCTCCGAGCTATTCGCACTCGCCCAAGTCACCAATCGCGAACTGGGTTTACCCGAACTCATGGAATGCGCCGTGGGTGGAGCGAGTGACGGCAATCTCACCGCGGCCGCAGGCGTCCCCACAATCG
>CAMCYV010000041.1 GCA_945885645.1 Bifidobacterium breve
ACGTTGTCCGAGGAAGTCATAACCTCAATGCCTGTTCCCGCAATGTAACTGTGGGGGATGCCTGCGGGAATGTAAACACTCTCACCTGGCGCTAATGAGATCGGCTGCAGAAAAACTGCGAGCAGTGCACCTTGATCACCGGGGTATTCAGCAGCAACAGTTGTGTAGGCGGCAACTTCACTCGGTGCAAGCCCGGCCCCCTGAACTGCCTGGGGTATTGAATCAAGCACTTCACGCGAGAATGTGTTGGCAACAACGTATTCGAATAATTCGCGACGCGCGCTGGTGGTTTGGGGAGAATAACCCTGCGGGAGATCAAGAGAAAGTACCGCAAAGACCTGCAGGACCTGTTCCATTGGTCGCCAACCGCAAAAGGCTGTAAATGGTGTCAGTGCATAAAGTAATTCAGTTTTTTCATACGGATCAGCAAATGCACCAGCAAACTGCTGTGTGTTGTTGAGTTCGGTGAAACCCTCAAGTGCCAATGCGCGGTGCGGGTGCACCTGAACCGAGAGCGGTTTGGCCGCTGCCAAGATTTTTACCAGAACTGGAACATCGTCTCGGTTCAGGACCTCCCCCAGTGTCAGTTCTGAATCCACAATTTTTGATGCCCCGCGGGGGTGCACTCCAAACCACAACTCTGCTTGAGGCTCACGGACGCGCTTTGCCTCAAGGGGACTCAGCCAAGGCATGAGACCCCCGGGAACGCCCCACTCATAAGTTTTGAGTGCACCGCTGATCAGCTGCATAATACAACCTTCATATGGCACGCATATTTCGCTCGTTCATGGGAGGAGCATGACCGGGATTCCGCCGCGCACAGGGAAATGAGCGCCACATACGGTGCACACAAGTTCAGGGATCTGCGAATCTTTACCGGGAATGAGTCCACCGTGAGCCGGACATGGACAGGCGAGGACATTCCACAATTCCGGTGCAATTCCCCAGGGAATTCCCGAAGTATCAGAGGATATGCGTTCCGCTGGCGCGTTCATGAGTTCTAGGACCTCGTCTCGTAGTTGCTGCATCTGGGAAAGGTCACGCGCTTCAACATTAAGACGTAGAAGTGGCTCTGTGTTACTCGCTCGTACGTTAAACCACCAAGAGGACGAAGACACGGTCAGACCATCAAGCTCGTCGAGGTCGTGCTGCAAATACTTGGACTTGATTGCAGAGATGACACGCGCTTGATTGTCAACGCGCGTATTAATCTCACCGCTTGCCTCATACCGATTAAATGGGGTCATCAAACTTGAGAATGTTGTTCCTGGCGTCGTTTCGCCCAGTGCAGCAATGCAATGCAGGGCAGCAAGCATGCCTGAGTCCGCCCGCCAAAAGTCGCGGAAGTAAAAGTGACCCGAGTGCTCACCCCCAAATACGGCATTTGTCTCAGCCATGGTTGCTTTGATGAATGAGTGGCCAACGCGAGTTCGAATGGCAGTGCCACCATTTTCTTTGATGACCTCAGGAACAGTTCGAGAAGTAATCAGATTGTGAATCACATTGCTTCCCGGATGGCGGGCTAATTCCCGGGTGGCGATCAAGGCAGTGATCGCAGACGGGGTGATCGCATCTCCGTTTTCATCGATAACAAAACAACGATCCGCGTCGCCATCAAATGCGAGGCCGAGATCTGCTTTGTGCTCGATAACAGCCTTTTGAAGGTCAATCAGATTTGCGGGTTCAATGGGGTTGGCTTCGTGGTTGGGGAAACTTCCGTCAAGTTCGAAATACATCGGGATGATGGTGAGTGGCAGTTCCGGCAACCCAGCCCCTGTACCCAAAACCGCAGGTACCGTGAAACCGCCCATACCGTTGCCGGCGTCAACCACGATTGTGAGATGTCGGCCATTTTCAACAGGAACAAGTTCACGCAGGTAGCCCGCGTATTCAGGGAGTACGTCGCGCTCGGAAGTTTCACCCAATGGGCGCATCGGCGAATCTGCGGCCCGCTTAGGATCAACCGAACCACTTGAGATCAATTCCGAGATTTCACACAAACCCGAATCTTGACCGACAGGTGCAGCGCCTGCGCGACACAACTTAATTCCGTTGTACTCCGCCGGATTGTGACTTGCCGTGAACATTGCGCCCGGAAGATTCAAACTACCTGATGCGAAATACAGTCCATCGGTGCTCGCTAAACCGATTTCAATTACATCGCAGCCGGCCTCGCGGACCCCCTGGGCAAATGAAGCCACCAATGACGGGCCAGAAGGACGCATGTCATGGCCAACTACGACAGCCCCGGCGCCTCCCTCTGATGTACGGATACGCAGTACCTCAACAAATGCAATCCCGACGGCGTGAGCTAGTTCCTCGTCCAATTGGTCAGGGTAGGTGCCTCGAATGTCATAGGCCTTAATAATCGCGCTGAGGTCACGCTCACAGAGTTCACTCACGGGCTAAACCTATCGCTTCGAGCGAAGCAGTCGGAAACTATTGCTCGGGTGTGACTAGAACACGCAAATGACCCCGCCGGGCAACTTCAACCGTGCTACCGGCCGTGGTGGCCGCGGCTTCACGTTCAAGGTAGCGTGGTTTGGCTGCCTCGCGCACTGCATCGGCTAAAGCTTCTAGGTCATCGGAGGACGGCTTCAATGCGTCAGCGTCGGGTGTAATGCGAACTATTTCCCAGCCTCGAGGCGCCGTGAGCCGTTCACTGTGCATCAGGCACATGTCATAGCAATGTGGTTCAGCGTAAGTTGCTAACGGACCAAGAACAGCGGTCGAATCTGCATAGACATAGGTCAACGTGGACACCGCAGAGCCATTACAGGATGGCTTTGAGCACCGGCGTTTACTCACTCAACGGACGTTAGTAGCAGATGCGGACTATCTCGTGGCGGCGCGCCGGACAGCGACGGCTTCATTCTGCGCCGCATTGGGAACTGAAACCTCAATACGCAATGGACTCCACGGATAACCAGTGATCAAATCACCGAAACGCGACTTCTCACGGATTCTGTGCGCCAGCAAAACGGGACCTGAGCCTTCAACTGGAGTGACAATCGCGGTGTACCAATCGATATCGGTCGGTGGCTCTAATTTAATGTTGCGTAGTTTTCCCGCTGCAACCGTTATCCGGCGAGGTGCTGTTAACTCACCAACGGTTTTCCCACCGAGAAACGGGAGGTAGGAAATATCTACTTCAACGTCGCCTTCGGGAGCACTGATAGCCAATCGGACGTCGGTTGCCACACGCACAGGAAGCCCGGAAACTGCCGATGGACCATTAATGGGTTGAGCCCCTGCGCTGAACGCGGTTTCATCTTGCACGCGACTTCCGCCAAAGAACTGGCGCATCCCGACAACTATCGGTTGATCCGAAGTCAATTCCAGAGTTACCGGCAATGAACCATCAGGGGTTTGCGGCAACGCGGTCGTCATGTCGCTTGTAAGTACGGCGCCGGCCGTAACGGTAAATGTGTTGCGTTCCGCGGGTTCAAATGTGCCATCGGGTGAAATAACACGCACGGTTACGTTCGCATCATTCTCACTTGTCGAGACTATCGACAGAACACGCGGACCCAGACCGTTGATCACACCGGGGACATAGACCTTGTTCGCAGGCAACGCGGACTGCGGGATCCAGTCTGTTCCAATGGATTGCAAACCCGATCGTTGCTCGTCATCGACGGATGCACCGATTCGACCGGTGCGCGCAAGAACATGAAAGGCCGTTGCGGCTACACCGGGTGCGAGTACGTCAAGTTGCACATCTATTCGATCAAGGGGTGGGACCACAAGTCCCCGGCCGGCTGGAGCATCGATGATCCCATCGGGTCCGTGAATAATCACGTCGACAATTGCTGCCGTGTCGTCCGGGTTCACCAAAATCACGCTGGTTTTGCGACCGGCTATTGAACCGCCACCCACGAACCAGAACTCGGATGCGGCGGGAGCGCACGCGGTACTCGCCATGCCGCGACCTTGTCCACTGGGATCCCGGCCCCACTGATCAGCAACTAGTCCCGGGGCAAGGGACCCCTCACCGTATGCGCGAATTGCCGGTAAGCGATCACCGAATGCCTCAATTTGACCCTGCTCCCCCGGCGCGGTGATGCGCGAGCTCGCCGATTCTTTCCCCGGTAAAGTTTCGATTCCCGCTGAACCAGTTCCGGCATCTTGCCCAGGTTGGCCGGGAACCACCGCTGCGGTGACGCGCACCCCGAGGTCCCCACCGTTACCCGGCTCTGGACACAGCAGCACCGACGAACCAATTGGTTCAATGGTGACCGCACCTTCTGAGGCTTTCGGCAGTTCAACTTGAATGAATGTAGAAATTCCGATCACAAGTGCAGCAGCCACCACTACCGCAAGGGGTGCGAAGAAGCGCGAGTGAATTATTGACGAATCGACGTTAACCACGAGCAGCACCGCCTTCTCTCACGTGTGCAATCTCGGGCGAAACATCAAGATCCGGATCAATTTCAATTCGTGAGCGAGTAGGTAGCGCGATCACAATGAGTGAGAGCACGGTGAAAAGTTGTACGAGCAGCCACAACATGCGTGATGAGTCGTCAAATGCAACGCGAACACTGGGGCTTCCGGTCGGGATCTCAAATGTTGCGGACCAGTCCAACAGACCCTGCGTTGTAACGGATTCCAAATCCCCCGCGTTCCAACGCGAATCCGCACTCGCCCCGACATACAGCACACGCGTGCCGGACCCTTCGGGCAACGTCTGCTCAATGTAGGGATCTGTACCCAGATTTGCCGGCGATGCAATTCCAATCGGCGACGTGGTGACTCCGTCACTGATACTCGCTCGCGAGGTGACACCGGAAACCCGCCAAAGCACTTCACCATCAGAGCTGGCAAGCCGGCGCAAACCAGGTTCCGAATCCAAAATGGGGATGATTTCTTTTGATGAACCAGGGGCCAACAGGACGTAACGCACCCCGTATCCGCCCAGTGCAACGATTTCTTCACCGCCGCGACCTGAAGCCATTGCAGCAACAAACGGGTCAATTGCACGCCACACTTCTGCCGCAGGTGGAGTATCAGCGTCACCCAAACGCAATCCGTCACCGTTGATCAAGGTGTATTCAATGCTTCCCGCTGCCAACTGGGTAAGCATCAGTGTTCGCGGGGCTTGCGGACCAAATGCATCGGCTGCAACGAACGCGGGCACCGAAGAAGGTGATGTTCGCGCAAGAGCACTCGTGTTTGCTGGGACAAGCCAGATCAAGGCGAGCAGCGGCGCGGCCAGCGCTGCCAGCACTGCTATCGCTGCAACCGGTTGGCCAATGCTGAAGCTCTGCCCGGCGAACCGTGTTCGTAATCCTTGCGCACCCAGCGCTGCCGCGGTAACAAGCATTAAGCCAATGAACAAAGTAGCCGGCCCGGGCCAGGTTCGCATTTGGGTAGTCGAGCCGACAGGCGTGAAAAGGAATACAACTTGGATGAGGGCAAAAAGCATCCCTACCCACGCCGCAACAATAATCAGGATGACGACGGATCGGCGGTCCGTTCGCAGCAGGGCAAGCACGGCTGCGAGAACTACTCCGATCGTGATAACGATGGGTGAGCCACCAGGTCCGCCCGGATGCAGAAGGAAAATGTCAAGCATTGAAATATTGGGGTCGGTCAGCTCCGTCGAGTTCATACCCGGTTCAAAAAAGAATTTCACTGGATTGAGCACCAATGAAAAACTCCAAGGTACGAGGGCGGCAAAAGATGCGCCGAAAGCTATTCCCGCCCTGATAACAGCTTCCCTTGTGCGACGAATGAAGACAATCACCAAGATCGCGCAAACCAGCAGGATCAGCCACAGAGACGGTGCGAAAGCCAGAAGTAATGCAAGGAGCAGGGCCGTTCCAGCGGCCCGTCGTTTCGTTGACCCGGGGGTGAACAGGCGAACACCTGATCGCAGAGCGAATGGTAAAACAAATGCCGCAAAACTGGTGCCTAGTCGACCCTGTGCAAGTGCACCCGTCATGGCAGGTAATAGTGCGTAGGTAGCGGCGCCCCAGAAACGAATGGCCTTGCTCGGAATGAGGGTTCGGGACGCGAAGTATGCGGCCCAACCGGCCAGGGGAATGGCTAACAGCAGCATGAAGGTAACCGCCGCTGTTGCCTTGCCAAGCATCACCGTTGACAGTAGGGCGATCACTGCCAAGTAGGGCGGTGAATCACTTACCGAACCGGGCCCAACGTTGTGCCAGCCTTGTAGATAGAAACTCCATAAATCTGATGCGCCCCAAGGACTGGGTAGTAGTGCGCCGCCTTGAATAACACCCTCGCCCAGCCACAATGAACGAGATGTAATTAAAGCAACAAGTGTCAACAACAGGACTATTACAACACTGGGCTTGCGCAGCACCCGTTTGATAAAACTTGTTGACGACTCCTCGAGGTAGGACGCGTCTTCATCAGTGGGACCGGAGTCAAGTGCACTCAACGTGTTGGTTGTCGATCCACTGGTTGTTGCAAGTCCCGCTGCCGCTTCCCCGAGTGAACGAATTTGCTCCCACGTACTAGGTCGTAAGTGTCGAACTACCGATGCAGGCTCAATCGATGTCGCTGCGACCAACGCACGGGATCTTCGCAGCCGCGAGGGGTGCGCGAGCACCGAAAAGATCGCCCCAAATTCGGCCTTCGCATCGCTGACATCTTTACCCAACAAATAGACGATTGAGCGGATCGCGCTGCCCAGAAACAGGCGAAGAGCAAGGAGCGCTCCCCCGATCCCGCCGGATTGCGCCAGCAACACGTAAATGGCGGCCTGTCGATCAGCGCGCAATAGCCGAGAGCTGGCCTCTCTGGCCTCCTTGCCTGAACTTTGCTGATCCCGTCGGCGCCCATGGGCCGAGGCCTCACGATGATGTAGACGCGCATTCGTGGCCACGACCACCCGCTCACCCATGCGGTGTGCTCGCCAACACAGGTCTAAATCATCGCGGAATAGTGGTAGTTCTGGATCAAATCCGCCGAGGGCATCGAAAACATCGCGTCTAATGAGCATCCCTGCGGAACTGACCGCCAGAACATCGCGATCACCATCGTGTTGGCCCTGATCATGTTCGCCTCGCTCAAGCCCGGTGACTCGCCGTCCGTCCGAGGTGATTCCGACACCGATTTCCAGTAGGAGCCGACGGTCATGCCAACCGAGAATTTTCGGTCCGAGCACTGCGACACCGGGTTGGCGGTCTGCCGCTATAAGAAGTTGCTCAAGGGCTGTTGAATCCGGTGCACTGTCGTCGTGCAATAACCAAATCCACTCAATCGTGTCATCCGGCCGGGAGTCTGCCGTGAAATCCGGACGCGGGACCAATGCGAGCCCAGCATCAACGCACGATCCAAATCCTGGATTCACGTTGAGGGCGACCACCCGATCCTCGCCCAAACTGCGGGTCAGGATTTCACGTGATGAATCCGTTGAGTTGGCGTCAACCCCGACAATTACTTCAGGGGGGCGAGTAGTCGCTGCCAACTGCGTCAAAACTGCTGGTAACCATGTTTCACCGTTGTGCGAAACCAGTACCGTGCTGACGAAATGCGAGCGGGTGATGACATCTTCGAGGGGCGAATCCTCTTCGAATTCGAAACTGGTATCGGGATCGAACCACGGGGACTCCGAATCAATCGCCGCTTCCGGCTCGAGCACCATTTCCGACTCGAGCACCATTTCCGACTCGAGCACCATTTCCGGCTCGGACGCGGCTCCCGGCTCGAACACTGACTCGCTCACCAGCCCACCCTACGTCGCGCACCCGATTGAGCGGGCCACCCGCCATTGGGGACTCGCGTTGAGTCTTCTAAGAAACGTTCAGCTTTTTCAGGCGCCGACGCTCGCGCTCGGAGAGCCCACCCCAGATTCCAAAACGCTCGTCCTGTTCAAGTGCGTATTCCAGACAATCGACGCGCACCTCACATGAGAGGCACACTTTCTTGGCCTCCCGGGTACTTCCGCCTTTTTCGGGGAAGAAGGCCTCCGGATCGGTTTGTGCGCATAGGGCATGCTCCTGCCACGCGAGTTCCTCAACGTCGGATAGGGGTACAAGACCCAATACGACTCCTTGAGTTTGACGTGTATCGACCACAGTTCTTCCTTCCTCGACCCAAAACTTATATCCACCCATGGGGCGTTTTCCGGCTGTCACAATTGTTGGATAAAAAGTTGCTACGCTGTATTACAGGGGTGTGATTCACAAACGTCAAGCGCAATATGGACATTTTGGACACAATTCTTGAATTTTTCGAAAAAAAGCCACTTTTTTAACGCGTGTGTGAGTTTTCCGAGTCTTTCGGTTCCGCGCTAAGGCCACGTGACTACCGAGAAAATAAGTAGGAAAACTGTGCCAAGATGGCGCCGTGAAAATCACTGCGTTAGCTGGTGGCATCGGCGGAGCCCGATTTTTACGCGGTCTCACCCAATCGGAAAAAGTCACCCGAGAGGTCGACGTCACCGTGATTGCCAATACGGGAGACGACATCTGGGTACATGGTCTTAGGGTCTGCCCTGACCTTGACTCCATTATGTACACCCTGGGTGGTGGCATTAGCGCAGAGCGCGGTTGGGGTCGCGAAGGTGAAACATTCACCTGTAAGGACGAACTTGCAATCTACCGTGTTGAACCAACCTGGTTCGGTTTGGGTGACAAAGACTTGGCAACCCACTTGATTCGCACAACCTCACTGAACGCGGGCTACCCGCTCAGCGAAGTGACACAGGCTTTGTGTGATCGGTGGAAGCCGGGTGTGGATTTAATCCCAATGTCGGATCAACGCTGTGAAACCCACGTTGTGGTTGACCACCCGGAAACAGGTGCGCGAGTTGCTATGCACTTCCAAGAGTGGTGGATTCGATACGGAGCCACGCTGCCCGCCCATGAATTCATTCAGGTTGGCTTGGACACTGCCCAACCCGCGCCCGGGGTCATTGACGCGATCAACAACGCGGACCTGATCCTGCTGCCTCCGAGTAACCCGGTGGTCTCAATCGGAACAATCTTGGCTGTCCCTGGAATTCTTGATGCGATCCGAAATGCGTCCGCGCCTGTCATTGGCCTGTCACCCATCATTGATAACGCACCCGTGCGCGGAATGG
The DNA here is from genome assembly GCA_945885645.1 of Bifidobacterium breve. Classification (GTDB taxonomy): domain Bacteria; phylum Actinomycetota; class Actinomycetes; order S36-B12; family S36-B12; genus UBA4592. The sequence goes on from CAMCYV010000041.1 coordinate 9,056, forward strand.
CTGATGCATGCCTTCGCGCAATCAACGTGGAGACAAATGCCGCAGCGGTTGCACGCCATTACGGCAGCAGATCCAATGGTGGGATTTTGGACTACTGGTTAATTGATCAACGTGATTCGGATTCACTGGGTGAAATTGAAGAACTAGGAATCACCGCCCGCGCCATCCCGCTTCTGATGACCGATGTTAATTCTGCAGGTGCCATGGCGAACTCTGCACTCGACCTAGTACTTGGCAATTAAGTCACGTTTCGATGCACACAAATGCTGGCCTACAGGTATTCGGGCTTCCCACCAATCATCAGTTTACATCAGGCGATGATCTCGTAGCGATATTCCTTAAAGCGCTCGCACCGGATAAAGAACTGAAAGACGGCGACATAATCGTGCTCACCAGCAAAGTTGTGGCAAAGTCTGAGGGTCGAGTAGTCACCGGGGTTTATGACCGAGATGAAGCCATTCAAGGCGAAGCGAGACGCATTGTTGCAACAAAAATTCATGCTCGCGGCGTGACCACAATCGTAGAAACACACACCGGAGTAATCCTTGCTGCTGCCGGCATTGATGCAAGCAACACTGAACCCGGGACCATCGTGCTTCTTCCCATTGACCCCGATCACAGTGCGCGTGAACTTCGCGATAGCTTTGAAAGGGTAACGGGGAGGAAAGTTGGCATAGTCATTACTGACACCCTCGGCCGCGCTTGGCGACTTGGAGT
>CAMCYV010000042.1 GCA_945885645.1 Bifidobacterium breve
GACAATTGCGTGATTCGACCTGATGCTTGATCTGCTTGCACTTGCACCTCAACGCCTTCGGGAACCTGGAGTCGAAGGGATCCAAAGTTCAACGTGCGAGCTGGATCGAGATCCTCACTCGGTACGTCCGGATCGGATTCATCCCACGGACCTCCGTCGATTCCTCTGCGGTATGTCATTTGCCTATCCTCTCAGGGTGAACTTGCGTTCACGGTCCCTGTGTACCTCAGTGTCTAAAACCACCGCTGGACCCAAAACCTTGTTCACTACGCACTGACCCTGGCAGCTGAGAAACTTCCACAACTGAAAACTCGGGTATTTGTTGAATCACGAGTTGCGCAATACGGTCACCACGCCCGATCCTGACAGTTGTCGCGACATCAGAATTGATTCCAATTACCGATATCTCACCGCGAAATCCTGCATCAATCGTCCCGGGGGAATTAACCAGCGTAAATCCTGTTCTTAACGCCAGTCCGCTTCGCGGATGGATAAGTCCAACAAAACCTGGAGGCAACGCAATTGAAATACCGGTAGGAATGAGGACTCGTTGGCCCGGGGTCAGCTCGACATCGACACGCGCCCGCAGGTCGAGTCCGGCATCACCCGGATACTCACATTGTGGGAGCGGCAGGTCAGGGTCAAGCCGCTGGATGAGTATCTCGCGAATCATGGATTGACCTCAAAACCTCGTACTGCAAGTCTCGTGTCCTCGTCAATGGATCTGTCACCATTTTTGAGGAAGTGTTCGGCGCCTACTTGAATGAAAATTGAATGGGCAATAACAGCCACCGGTCCATCAGTTCTGTTGAGGCGAGCAGTTGCTACCGCATAAATCTTGCGTCTTTCCTGGCCCAGAATTTCAGCGTGGAAGTGCAGAACCGAACCTACCGGTACCGGCATGCGAAATTCACACTCGAGTCTTCCCGTCACGGCCCGTTCACCGACTAGCCAGTTCAACGTGCCCAAGGCTTCATCGAGGGCCGCACTCAGCACTCCTCCGTGCGCCAGACCGGATGCCCCTTGGTGGTGCTTGGTAACCGTGAACGTCCCCACCACACTCATATCCGAGCCAGCAAACATCAGCATGTGTAGGCCCGTTTCATGATCTTCACCGCAGCCAAAACAGGATTGGTAATGTGACGGAATTTGGTCACCGGGTTTGAGTGCGTGCTCCGCCCTTGGTGGCAGGGTCGCACCTCGTGGAACGGCGGATGCCGAGGGTTTCATAGACATGACACATGCACCATACTCCGGTTGTGGTGTACCGAGAAAGACTCCTGCCAGGTGCCCCAATCCTTTTTCTGGGCTTGGGGCTCTTCCACATGGTGGGACTTGCATATTCGGCGGCATTTGGCTCCCTCATTGGAATATTACTAGCTCTTGGCATAAGCACCGTTTCCATCATTTTTGCGGTAGCGACTGCTCCTCAAATTCGGGTCGACACTAGCTCGGGTGAAGGGTTCCTTTCCGCCGGGAGGGCGAGGATCAACGTCACCCTGATCGAATCTGCTCATCAACTAACGGAGACACATCAACGTGAGGTTGGACTGGGTACGCGAAATGACACAGCCTTTAACATCATCAAAGGAAAACTTCCGGTGGTCGAAGTGGCTATTTCTGATCCGATGGATCCCCACGGTTTTTGGCATTTGTCTAGCCGTACCCCACAAAAATTGATTCAGGCGATTTCCTCCGCCCAGGGACCCAAAATCTGACGCTCCTCATTGCGGTGATAGACAAGCGCTATGTCAGGTGCCAAGAATCAACCCATTCCCGAGGAATCAGGGTTGAAAGAACACTCTTCGGGCGACAACCAATTGGTTGTTCACGTACTCGCCCCATTAGCCGCGATGGGGGCAACATGGGCTGCCCGAAAGGCGCTGAATAGCAGCTACCGCAAGCTAACAGGACGCAGCGCACCCGACCCACAGGACGCCCAGGTCGCATTGGGTTCGGCTCTTGTATGGGCTGCAATTACAGCGGCGAGTGCAGCCGTTGTGGAGGTTGCGGTCTTTAGATTTCTCGCCAGAAAAAGCTAAGAGCATTCTTTACACACTGGGCCGGACTTACCTTCGTGATCCAACTGGCTTTGGTGGTGAACCAAGAAACACGACATGCAGGTGAATTCATCCGTCTGTTTTGGGACAACTTCAACTGACAAGTTTTCGCCAGAGAGATCCGCGCCGGGTAACTCGATTGACTCGGCGAGCTCAGCTTCATCAACGTCTACCGGGGATGAAGCTTTTTCAGCCCGCTGGGCTTTGAGCTCTTCCAGACTGTCCTCAGCGAGCTCCTCGTCGGTCTTACGAGGGGCGTCGTAATCGGTCGCCATAGTGTCTCATTCCCTTCCGTTTTGCCGAATCCCGAAATAAACTTCCGGGGTGCGCGCAGATTGTCCCCCACCGTCGTTCGTGGTGCGCAGTTGGGTGCCTTTGAGGCTGTTATTCATTGAAAAACAGGGTTAGTGAGAGAATGACGTATGCCAATTTATGCATTGGGCGAAAAAACGCCGATCATTGATCCAACCGCGTTCGTTCACCCTGATGCAGTTGTGATCGGGGATGTCCGGGTGGGTCCGCATTCTAGTGTCTGGCCGTGCGCAGTCTTGCGTGCAGACAGTGGGAAAATCGTGGTCGGTTCGGGAACGTCGATTCAAGATGGCTCCGTAATTCATTGCACTGCAACCCATGATACTGTGATTGGCGATAACTGTGTGATCGGCCACGGGGTTCATCTTGAAGGGTGCCGCATTGAGTCAGGTTCACTCATTGGCTCACACGCAGTCGTATTGCATAACGCGGTCGTCGGGCCAACCTCCCTCGTTGGCGCCTGCGCTCTCGTAGGAAACAACAAAATAGTGCCTCCCTATGCGCGAGCTTTGGGTGTACCGGCGACCATTACCGAGGGTGTTGTCACCAGTGCCGACATCGATGTCTCGGCCCAAATATATATTCGCAATACAAGTGCGTACTTAAAGGATTTGCGACTCCTTGATTAACAGGTCATGAGCGCCAGCAGCCATGAGTACCTGTTCTAATTCATCATATATTTCCGGGTTACTGGAAATTAAAAGTTTACCGAGGTCACCGTCAATCGGAGCCTCCACTCGACCTCCCGCAAGGGAAACGATGAGAGCTCCGGCGGCGTAGTCCCAAGGGTTTAGCCCAACTTCAAAATAGCCGTCGGTGAATCCACTTGCCAGCCAACACAGATCAACAACAGCACATCCGGATCTTCGAATATCGGCGATTTGCGGGAGAACGGAGGCAACAACTTCTGCCTGCAATGCTCGACGAATTGGTGAATACCCGAAACCGGTCGACAGCAGGGCATTGTTGAGCTGGCCACCACGACGGACTTTGAGTTCTGTCAATGATTCACCAGATACACAAAAAGATCCCACGCCTGCAATGCCGACATAGCTTTTATTTGTTTCAGGAATCGCTATGACCCCCACCTGCACAACCCCATCAATTTCGACTCCGATAGACACCCCCCATAACGGGATGCCAAAGAGATAATTCGTCGTTCCATCAAGGGGGTCAATAATCCATCGCACCCCAGAGCTCCCAATTCGATTCGAGCCCTCTTCACCCAAGATTGAGTCGTTGGTCCTTGATGCGCTGATTAGGTCCACGATTAAAGCCTCCGCACCTCGGTCCATTTCACTCACGAGGTCCGACCCGCTCGATTTAGTCTCAATATTGAGATCAATGGGCCGCCCATCCCTCAAAAACGCCCCAGCGCTTTGAGCGCACTGCCAGGCGAGTTGGCCGACCTGGTGACTATCCAGCAGAGATTCCAAGGATGCAAACATGAACTTATCCTGTCACAGATACACCGTTACGGCTTGGACGTTGCTCTCACGGTAACGTTGACACGCGATGTTGAAATCAGTTTATGAACCTTATGCTGCGGCTCTACGACTCAGCGGTGCCGCAAAGTTCTCTGGAGCAGGTTTCATCGCTCGAATTCCCTTGGCCATGGTTGGTCTGGGAATTCTTCTCTTCATCAGCAATACAACGGGCTCATATGCATTTGCCGGTTTCGTCCAGGCTGCATTCACCCTCACGGCAGCCCTTGCAGCCGTGGTTTCGAGCCGAATGAGTGATAGATACGGGCAACGAATAGTCCTCATTTTTTTGCCAAGTGTTTTCGCCGTCACTCTTTTCGTATTCGTTTATGCTGTGTCGAACGAATTTCCCCGTTTCTTGCAGACAATTCTCGCTGTAGTTGCGGGTGCAAGCTTTCCCTCTTTTGGGTCCTTCGTTCGAGCCCGCTGGGCTTTCCTTACAAACAAAAATGAGCGACTTTTGCATAGCGCTTTTGCATGGGAGAGCATTCTCGATGAACTGATCTTTACCATTGGGCCACTCGCTGCCGTCGCCCTCGCTTTTGGTGTTAACTTCGCCAGTCCCATTTTGGTGGGAGCGGTCATCGCACTCATAGGTGCACTGTTGCTTGCCTCACTGGGAGCGTCATCCCCTCCCCCATTCACCCCGACAGAACACAAAAGTGAAGGGTCCGCAATCCGCTTCCCGGGTATGGCTGCAACCATTGTGGTTGCTCTTGGAATCGGCGCACTGTTCGGCACTTTCGAGGTTGCGGCGGTCGCATTCATGCAAGAAGCTGGAACGCCAGAACTAATAGGCCTCACCTTGGCCCTGTGGGCTGCGAGTTCAATGGTTGGTGGCTTGATCTATGGAAGTCGTCATCCAAGCGCACCGCTCTCACGCCAGTTGGCCTACACGACACTTGTTCTGGCGATCGTCGTCCTGCCTCTGGCCTTCATCACTTCGCCACTTTTGCTGATCCTGGCCGCCACACTCTCTGGGTTCTTCATATCACCCACCTTGATCTGTACTTTTTCGCTGACCCAGCGACTGGTTCCCTCAAAGTTGCTCACGGAGGGCCTTACTTGGACAAATTCAGGCCTAGCGGCCGGGTTCGCGCTCGGTGCTTCAATCAGTGGCATTCTCGTGGATCACGTTGGGACGGCTTATGCCTTCGGTTTGGGCTCGCTAGGTGCGGCCCTTGCTCTTGCAGCCTCCCTTTTAGCCCAGACTCGTTGGAGTATTGCAATCGATGCGCGTCGAGATGACATCGCGCAGTCGGTCCCCGTTTCACTCAATCAGGAACCGATACCAGGACCGGCTCCCGGCGCGTTTCTGCACGAACGTGATGGAGAGTAAGTTAGGCTCTCAATTGGTGTAACTTTGCGTCTCACCCGCACAACATTAGGAGTATCCCCTGAATCCCCTTAGTCCTCGTGAAGTTCAGCAGCGTGTTCGCGCTGGTGAGTCTCCCGAGTTCGTGGCGCAGGAAACAGGCTGGGATATCGATCGGGTTAACCGGTACGCCGAACCTCCGCTTCGGGAGCGTGCCTATGTCGCTCAATGTGCAAGTGAGGTGCAGCTGCACCAGGCTCGAGGAAGTGCCACGCTGGAGATGGTGGTGGGCAATGCCCTTGGCCTTAAGCCCGATAAACTCAACTGGGATAGCTCCTACGTGGATGGTCAATGGCTTGTTCAACTACATGAACCTGGGAAATTGGAGATTGCCCACTGGTCCTATGAGCCAGCAGGTAAATCGGTAAATCCTTTGAATCCACGAGCCAGAGTATTGATGGGCCTGGAGCCAACCCGCGATATTCAGGCCGGAAGCTCCCGTGAATCGACCATAATTATTGACACTGCTTCGGCTAGCACACAGCCCAGAATCGCATTAACCGATTACACCGAACCTGAAGAGAACACCATCACACCTGTCAAGTTGAGCGCCGTCCCCGAGTTACTCGCGATTGACGAAACAGAGCTGATTGAACCTCGCATCAACATTCCTCATGAGTCAAGAATTCCTCAGGAGCCGAGTGCACCGGTGACAAAGAAGAAAAAAGGTCGCGCAAAGGTTCCTAGTTGGGATGAAATACTTTTTGGCTCGAGCTCGACAGAGGATTAATCTTTTCACCAACTCTTTACCGAGTGTCAAATGGCAGAGGGTTGCTCGACATATGGGCCTTATTCGACGTGTATTTAGTCAGGCGCGCTCGGTAGTGGCGCCGACAGAGAACCTCATAAGAAGTTGCGCCAGAACTGGCCACATCCCCGACGAGGACCTGATCGCCTTCTGTTGTCATTTCGCCGTCAATTGTGCGCGCGTTATGAAGGGCTCGATTGCCGCACCAACATAATGCCTCAACTTGCAGGTACTGGACTCGATCGGCCAGTTCCAGTAACCGTGCGGATCCGGGAAAAAGTTTAGTTCGAAAATCGGTCAGAATTCCAAATGCGAATACGTCGATCGCTAAATCATCAACCAATTGTGCAATCTGCTCTATTTGTTCTGGTGAGTAAAACTGGGCTTCATCACATATCAAATAGTCAATTCGGTGACCACTTGAGAGTCGGTCCACCACAAACCTGCGAAGGTTTAGTTCATCACTCACCTCAACGGCTGGCACCTCAAGGCCCAGTCGGCTCGACAATACCGATTCCCCGGCCCGATCAAATTTGGTGAAGACCACGCCTGATCTTCCGCGACTCGAGTGGTTGTGATCAGTCTGCAAAGCTAATGTGGATTTGCCGCAGTCCATCGTTCCCACGAAGTAGATCAATTCGGCCACGCTCGCATAATTCCATGTGAGCTAGCACAACCCTCACTTGGCCATCAGGATGACGCACTCTAAATGTTCAACCCCGAATGAAACACCCTCAGTGGGATGAGCATTTCTGGAGCAGAAACCGAACCATGCTGCCCCAGAAGGGATGAAGTGCGCAGATCAACGTTGCTCGACAGCATCGCATCGCTGTGAGCTATCACCATGAAATCACCCATTCTTTCAAGAAAATCCGGATCAAATTGAGGGAAAAGGCCTCCTTGGATCAAGTCCGAACGGGGCACTACGGAGAAATCTTTCCCCAATACTTCCTGCCACCGGGTGGCCGTCTCCCCTGCTGCGCCCGTGCGAGTGTAGATATGACGGGCACGCGGATCCCCGCCCACTAGCTTCACGTCGTGCGCCAAATCAGCATTGGATTCAATATGAATACGTCGCTCAACCGGGCAGGAAACCATTCCATGATCCGAGGTGATTACCAGACTGACATCAGACTGAGGATTTTCCATGATGCTGAGAGCGAGGCGCGAAATAAATGAATCGACCAACTGAAGTTCTGCAATCCATTGGGACGATCCAGGACCATATACGTGGCCAACACGATCAAGGTCAGGCCAGTACACATAAGTCAGGGCCGGCGAAATCGCTCTTTTCACCCGATCTCGGATAACCCCTTCTATGTCAGCAAGATCAGTTGCTCCGAAATACGCACCGCCCCGAAGTACGGACTGAGTCAGACCAGAGTTTCGGTACTTTTCCTTAGCGATGCTGGCAACGTCAATTCCATGTCCTGCGGCCCACTCGAACAGTGGCGCCGACGGTGTCAAAGAGTGCGGATGTGGCGTTGAACCCCATTGAAGCGGTGCAAACATCGCCTCTACTTCTGGGAGATAAAAACTAGCTCCGACAAAGCCGTGCTGGCCGGGACTCTCACCCGTCCCAAATGATCCCAAAGCCACCGGCGTCGTACTGGGGAACTGTGTTCGCATTGGAGTAGCAACTGTTGACCTCGTCAAAAATAGCTCGGCCCCAAATTCCTGAAGTTGAATTTCACCCAGTCCATCGATGAGCAGCACTACAACATGTGATGAAGGTGGAATGTAGGCCAATGAATCGAGCGACCCCGTGTGCATGAGATCAGGATTGAGTGCATGAATTGCACTGGGAATTACATCTTTTAATTCAAGCCCGACCTTAACCACGGGTTGCAAAATTTGCTGGTTCACGCGGGTCTAGTTTTTACCCGAGACACTGGCCTGCGACAAAATGTCGGCAAATTCACGTACTCGGGCGACCGTCTCGTCTCCATCGGCCGCCTGTGACACCCTGAGTGAGAAATCGTCATTGGTTGAAGTTCCAACAAATCCATGTTCAGCATCACAATCAGGATCACCGCATGCTGCAGGTTCCAACTCGATCCGACTCACAGCACCCCAACCCACTGAGAGGACGACTTCAGACAGTGTCGGTCCTACCGAACCCATAGGGTTCTTCACCACCTGGTTAAGCACCACCGTGTCAATCGCACTCAAACGAACACTTTCATTAGATGTTGATGCGTAGAACTCACCATCGTGGTTGTGCTCGTCCGTATGTGAAACGATCAAGCGAGTATGCGTCAGTGCCAACACGCTCATATGCCGTCGCAATTCATCTCTCTCAAAAGTGGCCTCTTGGTGGACAACGAATGCGAGCAACTCCTCGGCGCCCAATGCTTTGTCCAAGGCCTGGAATACCAGCTGTGGGTAATAGCCATGCCGCTCAAGATCACTCTGCAATTGCTGCTCCAGCACACCGGTATTCATTGAGCCTAAGTCTAGGGGTTAGGGTCATTACGTGAATTTGCCGAATCAGAAATCGGGCCTTTTTTACTATAGCAACGAGGTTTCCGAGGCCCTCCTCAATGGGACACCTGTCGTGGCACTTGAATCCACGATTATCAGCCACGGGCTCCCACGCCCGGAGAATTTGCGCGTTGCCCTCGAGGTTGAGAGCATCGTTCGATCACACGGCGCCACACCGGCAACGATTGCGATGCTTGAAGGGCGAGTCCATATTGGTTTGGATCAAGCTGAGTTGGAACAAATCGCAACACGCGATGATGTATTTAAGACGAGTATCCGCGATCTTGCGACCGTTTCAGCGAGAAAAGGATTCGCCGCCACAACCGTTGCTGCAACCAGCCACTTGGCGATGGTGGCGGGAATTGAAGTTTTCGCCACGGGGGGTCTGGGTGGGGTCCACCGATATGCCCGCGAGAGTTGGGATGAATCAGCCGATTTGACTGCTTTGAGTCTGCTCCCGATCACGATTGTTTGTTCGGGAGTGAAGTCGATACTTGATGTTGGGGCCACCTTGGAACGACTTGAAACCCTAAATGTCGGTGTGCTCGTTTACGGGTCGCATCAATTCCCAGGCTTTTACTTGAGCGATTCAGGGTTTTACGTTGACTGGTCCCTCGACGATCCTTCGGAAATTGCAGACGTTATGGCTGCGCGCCGGGCGTTGCAGATCTCATCTGGTCTCATTATTGCCAATCCGCTGCCTTTGACGAGTCAACTTGACCCCGATCTGCATGACCAAGTGTTAAGCGATGGCCTGAAATTGGTGGATTCAAAGAAAATTTCGGGCAAAGACGTCACGCCTTTCCTGCTTGATCATTTTCACCGGGCAACCCACGGACAAAGCTTGGTGGTCAACACTGAAATCATCGTTCGAAATGCAGACCTTGCCGCTCGCATAGCCGTCGCAAATTCCTTGGAAATGACACGGGTTTAGTCGCACGTGGGGACAGCATCGATTCACCTTCTTGGTGACCTCATGGTTGACATTGCATGTGAGGTCGACACTCTCGAGGCACTCACATTTGCTCGGGGCAGTGATTTTCCCTCTCGGGCAACACTGAGCCCTGGCGGGAGTGCGGCAAACACGGCTACGTGGCTCGCCCGCGCCGGAAACGCGGTTCACTTGATCGGAGCCATTGGCGATGATCCACTGGGTGACTACTTAGTCAATGAAAGTCGCGATTCTGGTGTTGACGTGTTGGTTCAACGTGTACCCGGTGAATTGACAGGTGTCTGTCTCATTCTCAACGAGCACGACGGCCAACGAACGATGATTCCTAGTGCTGGAGCCAACGCGAAATTTGAA